>NZ_JAMYPB010000045.1:0-53682 GCF_040320135.1 Mesorhizobium sp. M0772
GCGCCAAAATCTCCATGCCTTGCGATATCGCTGGCGCGAACCACCACGAAAGCGCAAGTTTCAGTCCATGCCAAAGCTATCTTAGCGCCTATGCCTTTGAGGGGGAGATGGCCGGCAAGCCAGAGGGGGGCGCGAAGAAACGCGACCTTTCGGTCAAACAAGCTCACCCTCTCAGTCCAACCCGGGCAAACTTTAGTCAACTGAAATGCCAGCGGGACAGCGCCCCCCTCTGCCCTGCCGGGCATCTCCCCCTCAAGGGGGGAGATTGGCAATTTCACTGGTCGTCACCACCCTTGGTGAGAAGATCGTCGGCAAGCGAAATCGCCGTGCGGCGGTCGGCTTCGCCGGCGGCGGCAAATGCCTCTTCCTGCATGCCGCGGATCCACGGCTGGTCGCTCGGCGAGGCGCGTTCGAGCGCGGCGGTCATCATGGCCAGCCCGCGCACGATCTTGCCGCTCTGGAACAGAAGATTGCCAAGCGTCGCCTGGGCGCCGGCATGGCCTTTTTCGGCGGCGAGTTGGAACCAGCGGCCGGCCTGCTTGACGCTGGCCTTGACGCCGCCCTCGCCCTTCAAAAACATCTGGCCCATCTCGAACTGGGCGTTCGGGTTGCGGTAATTGGCGGCCGCGCGCATGTAATATTCCTGCGCCGCGACCTCGTTTTCCTCGACCGGGCTGCCGGGGATACCTGTCCGGAGATAGTCGCCCAGCGCCACCAGCGCGTCGGAGACATAGCTTTCCTCCGGCGATCCCGGCTCGACATCCTGATCGACGATCTCGGAGAAGAATTTGAAGGCCGCATAGTCGTCGCGCGTCACGCCGTCGCCTTCGGCGTACATGCGCGCGAGCTTCCAGGTGGCGCCGATCTGGCCGTTCTCGGCGGCGTATTTATAGGCCTCGACCGCCTGTTCCTTGTGGCCGCTCTTGTAAGCGGAGAAGCCGAACTGGAACACGGCCCATGGGCTCGATTGCGGCTTCACGCCGGTCTTGTCGTCGAACACCTTGTCGTCGAAGGCCATGGCCTGGCCCACGGCGCCAAAGATCGCAACAGCGACCAGTGCCGGAAGGACAGACGACCTCAACAACTCAGATATCCGCATAGCAATGTGTTTCTTTGGCACCGCCCGGATGGGTGACCGCGCCGTCGCGGGCAGGCCCTACCGTTTGTGCGTATTTCCAGATCGCGCCCGACTGATAGTCGGTCGTGCGCGCCTTCCAGGCCTTCGCCCGCGTTGCCAGTTCGGCCTCGGACAGGTCGACCTCGATCGTGCCTTTGGTTGCATCGATCGAAATCACATCGCCGTCTTTCAAAAGCCCGATCGGGCCGCCCACGGCAGCTTCGGGCCCGACATGACCGATGCAGAAACCGCGCGTCGCGCCCGAGAAACGACCGTCGGTGATGAGAGCGACCTTGCCGCCCATGCCCTGGCCGTAGAGCGCCGCCGTCGTCGACAGCATCTCGCGCATGCCCGGGCCGCCGCGCGGACCTTCGTAACGGATGACGAGAACCTCGCCTTCCCGGTAGTTGCGGTGCGTGACCGCCTCGAAACATTCCTCTTCCGAATCGAAACAGCGTGCCGGACCTGAGAATTTCAGCTCCGTCATGCCCGCGACCTTCACGATCGCGCCTTCGGGGGCAAGGTTGCCCTTCAAGCCCACGACACCGCCGGTTTGGGTGATTGGTCGGTTGGCGGGACGGACCACATCCTGGCTATCATTCCAGGCAACATGCTCCATGTTTTCGGCCAAAGTACGGCCAGTCACGGTCATGCAGTCGCCATGCAGATAGCCATGGTCGAGCAGCGTCTTCATCAACAGCGGAATGCCGCCGGCCTCGAACATGTCCTTGGCGACATATTTGCCGCCCGGCTTGAGGTCGGCGATGTAAGGCGTCTTCTCGAAAATCGCGGCAACGTCGAACAGGTCGAACTTGATGCCTGCCTCATGCGCGATCGCCGGCAGGTGCAAAGCCGCATTCGTCGAGCCGCCGGTGGCCGAGACCACGGTCGCCGCATTCTCCAGCGCCTTCAGCGTGACGATGTCGCGCGGCCGGATGTTCTTGGCGATCAGCTCCATGATCTTTTCGCCGGACGCGAAATTGAAGCGGTCGCGCATCTCGTAAGGCGCCGGCGCGCCGCAGGAATAGGGCAGCGCCAGGCCGATCGCCTCGGCGACGGTGGCCATGGTGTTGGCTGTGAACTGGGCCCCGCAGGAGCCGGCGGACGGACACGCCGCCTGCTCGATCTCGAGCAGTTCGGCATCGCTGACCGTGCCGACCGAATGCTGGCCGACCGCCTCGAACACGTCCTGCACACTGATCTGGCGGCCGCGATAGGAGCCCGGCAGGATCGAGCCGCCATAGATGAAGATCGACGGCACGTTGAGCCGCACCATGGCCATCATCATGCCGGGCAGCGACTTGTCGCAGCCGGCAAGGCCGACCAGCGCATCGTAGCAATGGCCGCGCATGGTGAGTTCGACCGAGTCGGCAATGACATCGCGCGACACCAGCGACGACTTCATGCCCTGGTGGCCCATGGCGATACCGTCGGTGACGGTGATGGTGCAGAATTCGCGGGGCGTGCCGTTGGCGGCCGCGACGCCTTTCTTGACCACTTGCGCCTGGCGCATCAGCGAGATGTTGCAAGGTGCCGCCTCATTCCAGCAGGAAGCAACGCCGACCAGCGGCTGCGCGATCTCGGCTGCCGACAACCCCATCGCATAGAGATACGAACGATGCGGCGCACGCGCCGGACCAACGGTCACATGGCGGCTAGGCAGCTTGGCCTTGGAAATGACTTTGGCGTCCATACTCTTCCTTGCCGCGGGCGGTGCGGCCTGCCTCATCGCCGAGCCTTCTGGCGCGTGTCCCGAGACAAATTCGAGGTGCGCCGGGTTTATGGCGGGAAATGGGCAATTTGGTCGAGCGGGACCGTAGTGCGGGGGTTGGTCGGGAACTGTTGCCAAAACGTCACAATTACCAGAGGCGAAAGTGATGCGACGGATTTGCAGGCTAACTTTCACCCACAAAACAAAAGGCCGGGCAACGCCCGGCCTTTTATTATAATTTTCAGAGCCTTAGAACTTGATCTTGACGCCGCCCGAAATGGCCGTGACCAAGTCGTTTCCGAAATTGTAGCTGACCTCGGTGCCGGCCTGGTAGCCGTTCTCGTCTGTCAAAGTTCCTGAGTGACCGCTGGTCAGCACACCGATCGCGCCGGCCAACCGCACTTCGATGTTGGCGGTTGGCGTGTAAGCGACGCCGCCACCGAGTGTCCACGTGTCGCTCTGGGAGCCAACGCCGTGCGAGGTACCACGATCCCACGAAATCTGAGCTGCGCCGCTCCACTGCTCGTTGAACTTGTGGCCAATGCCTGTGGTAACCGTCCAACCGTCACGGTACATCAGATCTAGCGACGTCAATCGCACCGGAGTCGGAGAGCCGAGCCCCGGAGAAATCGACGTACAAGCTGCCAGCCCCTTAGAAGCTTGCGAGCAGATAGGAATGCTCTGCAACACGCTCCAGTTGACCCATTTGACGGACCCGAAGGCAAGCCAGCCGGGTGCGATACCGGATTGGAGCTTGAATTCCAACGAATCTGGCATGGAGGCATTGCCATATATGTCTATCGGCTCGGCCCCTATGCCGACCTTCGTCAAATCAAGCGTGCCAGAGAGATTGTCGAGCTTTACTTGCGAATTATAAACAAGGCTTGCGCGCAGCGCTATCTCAGGAATTTCGTAAGCAAGGCCAGCACGCCAGCCCCAGCCAGTGCCTTTGAGGTCAACGCGACCCGTGCCGCCGAAATTGGGCACCAGTGGCGACACAAGGCTTTCCTTGAAACCGTAGACTTCCTGGTAGAACACACCGCCGATGAAGCGAAGCTGCCCCTTGCCGGCATCCATCTTGTAGGAGCAGGTGCCGGCGTAGTTATTACTCTTGATGTCGGTTTCCATGTTGGACTGCGCGCCGGCCCAAAGGCCGGGAGCCGTATGCGCACCCCAAGGCTGTGAATAGTCGACCATACAGTCGACACCCTTGACCACCTCGGCCCTGACGCCGATGCGTGGCACCCAGTAGCTCTCGCTGTCTTTCGCCGTGCTGCCCAATGCCGACACGTTGCCATCTGAATTATCTGTGTCCACCGCATTCTTGAGCTTGCGCTCCGGCATGACATACGTCGCTTCGGCTTCGGTGGCGAAGGGCGCCGGATCGAAAAGAAGGTCGACGTCGTAGCCACCGCGCTCGATGCCGCCGGCATGCACGGAACCGATCAGACCCAGCGAAAAACACCCTGCCCCCAGCAGTGCTTTCAAACGCAAATTGCTCATGGATGTCCTCCCCGAAATACTAGTGCATCAAGCTAGAACCAATTCGGGTTAACGGCGCAACAATGAATTCGAATAGCGTACATGTACACTCTTGCGGACCGCATTTCGAACACAGTGGCGGCCTGGCCGGTAGGTTCGAAAATGACCATTTGGGCGGCAGACTAGGGAGCAAATCAGGTAAAACCGCTCAAAACAGCACCCAAAACCAGCTATTTTGCCGGCATTCGGCCCCATTGTTACATTATGGCAACAATGAGGTCGAAACTTTCCGTTTACGTCAATATTAACGTTACGGAACGCCTATTTTTCGAGCAAAAGAACCGCCGCCAAGCACTTGCCGGCGCCTTGCGAATCCAGCGCTCAACCAGCGTCGCGCACCCTGGTCAACGCCACCGAAAGCTTCTCCTGCTGATCGCGGTATTCCGCGAGCTTTTCACGCTCGGCTGCGACGATCTCTTCCGGCGCGCTGGCGACGAACCGTTCGTTCGACAGCTTCTTGTGCAGCCGCGCGATTTCCTCGGTCACCTTGGCCAGTTCCTTCTGCAGCCGCGCCGCCTCGGCGGAGAGATCGATCAGGCTGCCGAGCGGCAGGCAGATCGTAGCCTCGTTGAGCACGATCTGGGCCGAGCCCTTGGGCGCGGCGTCCTGCAGCGAGATGTCGCCGACCCGCGCCAGCCGCTGGATGGCGGACGCATGGCGATCCAGCCTCTGCTGGGTCTCGACGCTGGCGCCAACCACCACCAACGGCGCGATCGCCGCCGGCGGCACGTTCATTTCAGAGCGCACCGAGCGGATGCCGGAGACCAGATCGACCAGCCAGTTGATGTCGGCGGCTGCATCGGCGTCCTCGAAGTCCGGTGATGGCCAGGCGGCGTGGCAAAGCAGCGTTGCGCGCGTCCTGCCCTCACCTGCCGTCTGCGCCCACAGCTCCTCGGTCATGAACGGCATCATGGGGTGAAGCAGCTTGTAGATCTCGTCGAGCACGAAGGCGACGCAGGCGCGGCTTTCGGCCTTGGCCGCCTCGTCGGTGCCCATGAACACCGGCTTCAGCAGTTCCAGATACCAGTCGCAGAACAGGTTCCAGACGAAGCGGTAGGCGGCGCCCGCCGCTTCGTTGAAGCGGTAGCCGGTGATCCCTTCGGTGATCGCGTGCGACGCCCTGGTCAATTCGGTCAGGATCCAGCGATTGACCGGCAGCTTGGCGTCGTTCAGCCAGAAGTCGTCATTGCGCGCGACCTCGTTCATCTCGGCAAAGCGTGTCGCGTTCCACAGCTTGGTGCCGAAATTGCGGTAGCCGGCGATGCGCGCCGGATCGAGCTTTACGTCGCGCCCCTGCGCCGCCATCACCGTCAGCGTGAAGCGCAGTGCGTCAGCACCAAACTCGTCGATGAGGTCGAGCGGATCGATGACGTTGCCTTTCGACTTCGACATCTTCTGCCCGTTCTTGTCGCGCACCAGCGCATGCACATAGATGGTGTGGAACGGCTCCTCGTGCATGAAATGCAGGCCCATCATCATCATCCGGGCGACCCAGAAGAAGATGATGTCGAAACCGGTCACCAGCACGTCGGTCTGGTAATAGGTCTTCAGCTCCGGCGTGTGATCCGGCCAGCCCAGTGTCGAGAACGGCCAAAGCGCCGACGAGAACCAGGTGTCGAGCACGTCCTCGTCGCGAGTCAGGATCTCGCCCGGCTTGAAGGTCTCGAGCTTGTCCTCGACCCAGGCCTTCCATGGACCTTCCAGCGCCAGATAATATTCGATCGCGGCGCCCAGCGCCTCTTCCTCGGTCTTCTCGACGAAGACCCGGCCGTCCGGCCCGTACCAGGCCGGGATCTGGTGACCCCACCATAGCTGGCGTGAAATACACCAGGGCTGGATGTTCTCCATCCAGTCGAAATAGGTCTTTTCCCAGTTCTTCGGCACGAAGTTGGTACGGCCTTCGCGCACCGATGCGATCGCCGGCTTGGCCAGCTCGGCGGCGTTTGCATACCACTGCTCGGTCAGAAACGGCTCGATCGGCACGCCGCCGCGGTCGCCATGCGGCACGGCGTGGCGATGCGGCTCGATCTTGTCGAGGAAGCCGCCGGCCTCCATCAGCTCGACGATTTTCTTGCGCGCGACGAAACGGTCGAGACCGTCGAGCTCGTCCCAGACGGCCTGGCGCTCCGGCGTCACGTCGAGCCCGGCGAGAAAATCCTCGTTATCCCTGAGCGTTATTGCCGCCTCGATGGTCAGGATGTTGATCGCCGGCAGCTTGTGGCGCTTGCCAACCTCGAAATCGTTGAAGTCGTGCGCCGGCGTGATCTTGACGGCGCCGGAACCCTTTTCCGGGTCGGAATACTCGTCAGCCACAACCGGAATTTTCCGGCCGACGATCGGCAACACGACATTCTTGCCGACCAGATGCCGGTAGCGCTCGTCGTCCGGGTGCACGGCGACTGCCGTATCGCCCAGCATCGTCTCGGGCCGTGTCGTCGCCACGGTGATGAATGTCCCAGGATTTTCCGGATCGAAAATCTCGCCCTCGATCGGATAGCGGAAGTGCCAGAGATTGCCATTGACCTCCTGCGGCTCGACCTCCAGGTCGGAGATCGCCGTCAACAGCTTCGGGTCCCAGTTCACAAGGCGCTTGTCCTTGTAGATCAGCCCTTCCTTGTAGAGGCTGACAAAAACTTCGAGCACGGCCTTGGACAGGCCTTCATCCATGGTGAAGCGTTCGCGCGACCAGTCCGCCGAGGCGCCGAGCCGCTTCAGCTGGTTGAAAATGGCGCCGCCGGACTCGGCCTTCCACTCCCAGACCTTGTCGATGAACTGTTCGCGGGTGAGATCGCGGCGATGTATCTGCTTTTCCATCAGCTGGCGTTCGACCACCATCTGCGTGGCGATGCCGGCATGATCCATGCCGGGCTGCCACAGCACGTTTTTGCCGCGCATGCGCTCGAAGCGCACGAGTATGTCCTGCAGCGTGTTGTTGAGTGCATGGCCCATATGCAGCGAGCCGGTGACGTTGGGCGGCGGGATGACGATGGTGAAGGCCTCCGCCCCCTCCTCGGCGCCGGCGCCGGCGCGAAATGCGTCCGCCTCTTCCCAGATTTTGGCGATCCTGGGCTCGACGGTCTTGGCGTCGTAGGTCTTTTCAAGCATGGGAAAATGGTCCGCGCGGTCGGGAGTTTTGCTGACCCGGTGTAAATCGGAAGGTTTTGGCCAAGTCAACCGGGAGGGCGGCCTCAGTCCTTCAACGCAAATAGGCGGGGCCCTGGTCATTTCAACGGGAAGGCCACGCCTGCACCTTCATCGTCAGCGATCCCGACGGTAACCTGATCGTGTTCGCGACATCGGCCGGAAGCTGACCTGCAGCGAAAGCGTCGCCCGAAGGCGGCGCCTTAATCCGGATCGGGCTATGGTGATGTCTACTGCGCGCCGCGCGCGACGCGCTCGATTTCTTCGCGTACCAGGCGCTCGACCAGCGTCGGCAGATTGTTGTCCAGCCAGTCCTGCAACATCGGCCGCAGCATCTCCTCGGCCATCTCGTCGAAGGTCTTCTTGCTGCGGCTGGCGAAGGCGTCGGAGAGCTCGCCGAAGGCGGCTGCGACCTGCCGTCCCGTATGTTCCGAAACGATCGCCGACCGAACCGGAGTTGTATCGGCCGGGCGCGCGCGCTCGCCGCTCGAAGGACGAGGCTCGAAAGCCGGCTCGGCAGCGAGATCGTCCTCGAAAGCCTCGACCTCCGCGATTGCTGCCTGCCGATTTTCAGTCTCCGGCTGCCTGATCTCCGGCTGCCTGATCTCGGGCCGCCGTACTGTGTCAGCCGGTTTTGCCTGATTGCCAACGGCCGCGATTTCGCGGCGCCAATCCGTGACGATCGAGTCGGTGGTTTCCGCCTTTGCCCGCACTGCAGCTTCTGCCCTGACGGCGGGAGCTGGCTCACTGGCTATCCTGGCGCTTACTTCCGCCAATGTCATCGGAGCATGCGCGGGTGGCGCGGCGGTCGTGGCATTTGCCGCAATGGCAGGCTTCACTGGCGACGGCTCGGAGCGCGGCTCCGGCCGCGCAACCACCGGCTCGGCCAGTTGGGCCTGCACCTCGGCCAGCGTCACCGGCTTCTTGCTTTCGGTCGAGCTGTGCAATTCGCTGCGGAATGCCTCGACATTCGAAACAGGCCCGGCGGCCGGCACAAGGTCCTGGCGCAACTCATCGGCGTCGCCCGGCAGCTTGCGGCCGGTGTCGCTGTCTTCGATGATCCTCCTGATGGAAGCCAGTATTTCTTCCATGGAAGGTTCGCGCTGTGCGCTGCTTGCCGTCGCCATCGTCACATCCGCCGCCCCCGCGCATGATCCCGAAAATCGATTTTCGATTTTCGAAGAGGATCAGGCGCAAATCAAAGTTCTACAGTGTCCTTTGCGCATCCATCGGACGCGTGGCGCTGTAGTGACCCGTTCCTGGATTCCTGTCCGGCAAAGCCGGATACGAATCATGGCGACAGCGTAGCCGACGGATCGCCATCCGAGAATCCCCAATCTCGGAAGACGCCGGATTTCAACAATTTAGGCTACAAAAGACAAACGCCGCGCATCCATGGGAAGCGCGGCGTGAAATGCTTCAACCCTGGCGGGATTTGAGCCGCCCAGGTGGGCTCAACGACCGTCCGGCGTACGCAGCCCGATCCATTTGTCCTTGACGGCTCTGTAGTGCTCTTCAGGCTTGTACTTCACCACATTCAACGCCAGGCGATCGGCCGACAGGCGGCCCATGGCCGACAGGATGGCGTAGCTGGCTACAACCACATCGCGCTCGGAGCTGGCGAGGTCGATCTTTGCCGAGATGACGGCGTTCTGGGCATTCAACACGTCGAGCGTGGTGCGCTGTCCGACATTGCGCTCCTCGATGACGCCGTTGAGCGCCAACTGTGCGGCCGCGATCACCTGCCGATTAGCGTCGACGCTTTCCCGCGCTGCGATGTATTGCGTCCATGCCGAGGTCACGGCCTGGCGCACCGAGTCACGGCTGACATCCACCTCGATGCGAGCCTGGCTGAGCGATTCCTTCGACTGACGAACGAGTGCGGAGGTACGGCCGCCCGAATAGATCGGAACGGTCAGCGTCGCGCCGACCGTGGCGGCATTGGAGTCGCCGTCCGAATTCCCCGCGCCAGGTACAGTATTTTGATAGGCATGGGAAAGGCCGGCACTGGCAGTCAACTGCGGCAGCAACGCACCTTCCTGCGTCTTTACATCAAATCCCGCTGCATCGACGGAATGTAGGGCGGCCAGGATGGCCGGATGCTCGTTCGATGCAATGCCGATCGCCGCCTCGAGACTCCTCGGCAACAGCTTCGCCAACGGCGACGCGGCCTTGAGCTTGCCCGGCTCGTCACCGACGATCTGATGATAGGTTGCTGCACTGGCCAGAGCCTGCGCACGGGCAGCACTCAATTGCGCCACCGCGGCCGAACGAGACGCGTCGGCCTGCGCCACATCGGTGCGCGTGCCCTCGCCGACCTCGAAGCGCGAGCGTGCCGCGCGCGCCTGCTCGGTCAGGAACTGCAGATTCTGTTCGGTCAGCACCGCCACCTGGCGGTCGCGAATCACGTCCATATAGGCGCTCGCCGCGTTGAACAGCGTGTTCTCTTCGGTGTTGCGCAGGCCCTCGACCGAGGCCCTCACCTGTGCAGCGGCCGACGCGACCCTGTTCTTGGTCTGGAAGCCGTCGAACAGCGTCTGGTCAATCCGAACGCCGAAGCTGCCGGTGGTCAATGCCAGGCTCGCGTTCCTGCCGTTTAGGTGCCTGGAGGTGTAATCGATGTCAGCCGAACCAGTGATCACCGGGCGATAGCCCGACTTGGCGATCGCCACGCCCTCATCGGTGACGCGCACGCCGGCACGGGCCGAATTCAGCGAGGAATTGTTCTGGTAGGCCTTGGAAAGCGCGCCGAGAATGGTTTCCGCCGAGGCGGCTATCGGCGAAAGCGCTGTCGCGGAAATGAGGACGGTAACAAACAGACTCTTGGCTAAGGACGGCACTTTATATCCCTCATTCGTTTTGCACGGGAACCACGCCACGCCAGCCCATCCCTAGGGATCGGCCAGCGCCGCGTCGATCTATCGTTCCCCCGCTGACAGCTCCCGAAACCCCGGTTAACCAATCAGCAACGATTGTTCAATCGTAAGCCAACATGACAGAGTCTTTGCTGCAAGGCAAAATCACTTAGAACTCGAAGGCATGAATGCGTTCAAATCCGGGTAGTGGCTTAATTGCCGCATTAAATGCCCGTCTTCCGGTTACAACCCCCCCTGCGTTGAAAAAGAGCCGGGCTACGCCCGCATTGCCCTGCCCTTCCACAGCCACCAGCCGGCCGCCTTCGGCAAGCTGGTCAAGCAGCGCCGCAGGCACTTTCTCGACGCTGCCGCCGATGAGAATCACATTGTAGGGCGCCTTGGCGGCATGACCTTGCGGCAGTGGGCCGGTGACCACGGTGACGTTATCGCAGCCCTGCGCCGAAAGCGCCGCTTTGGCTGCTTCCGCCAGTGCTGTATCGCTTTCCAGCGCCACGACGGATTTGGCCAGCCTGGACAGCAGCGCCGCGGAATACCCGGTGCCGCAGCCGACATCGAGCACCGAATCGCCAGCGTCGATCTCGGCCAACTGCAAAAGCTTGGCCAGTGGCGACGGCTCCATGAGGTAGCGCGCACCGCTGCCATTGGTGCCGTCGGAGATGCGGATATCCTCGTCAATATAGGCGAGAGCCTGTTGGCCGGCCCCGACAAAGGCCTCGCGCGGCACGGCAAGCATGGCATCGAGCAATGCTGCGTCGGTCACATCCGTGGTGCGGACCTGGCCGTCGACCATCTTGACGCGAAGTTCGGAAAAATCAGCGCTCATGTCCCAACCAATCCGTCAAAAAGCCAATGCGCTGAAATGCGCTTGTCGCACCGACACTGCGGCGCATTCGCCCGGAACTCAAGCCCCCGACATGCGGGAGCTGAAGCGACTGGAGGCCTCGCCCGGAATCGAACCGGGGTGCAAGGATTTGCAGTCCTCTGCGTAACCACTCCGCCACGAGGCCTCATCGCTCCCGGCGAGCGAACTCAATATGGTGGCAGCGAAAGGTCGTCAAGCGTGCGCGCGGCATTCCGGCGTGCTTTCCTCATCAGCCTCCGCAACGTGGTTCCCGAGCGGTTTCAGCGGCTGGCGCCGGCATATTGGCCGCTCGTCAAGCATGGCTGCGCGACCGGCGAAACTCGAACCCGCAGCTTTACGCAGCGGGTGCAAACCGGCTTTCACCGCATATCGCGCGCGGCTGGCACCAGCAGTTGCCGTTCTCAAGGAGATCTTGAGGGGGAAATCTGCGACGGGCTGGAAAAGCGAAGCGGCCGCTCCGGGATCGCGCGCCATCGCTTTCAACTTGGCCGGCGACGCCGTTCCCACCAGACGACGAACCGGCGCCGCAGGCGGCGCACCGCGGCAAATTCGTAGGAAAGCACCAAAAGGCCGAGCGGAATCATCCAGAAGCCGAGAATCGGCAGGAAGCCGAGAAGGCCGAAAAACACCAGAACGATACCGATGGCGATCCTCAGCCCGCGCGAGCGCGGCATGGTGAACTCGCGCCCGAACACCGAGATTTTCCGCGCCGGTGCCTGGTTTTCGTCTGCTGCAGTCATGTCGAAAGTCGATCCGGTTGCCTTCGATAAAGCCATATGCGCTAAAGGCTGCAATCGCCGTTCAGGTTCCGCCGACCAAGGTCCGACGGCGCCCAAGACGGCTCATATGTGGTGTCATCCGGCGATTGCCAGAAACCATTGGGTGAAAATGCGCTAAAAAATGCGAAATGCTTCTTTGCAAAGCCGAAAAGGGTTTGCTATAGGCTGCGCCACTCACATGAGAGCCTCTATTCCCCGGTAGCTCAGTGGTAGAGCAACCGGCTGTTAACCGGTTGGTCGCTGGTTCGAATCCGGCCCGGGGAGCCACCGCCTTTTCTAAGCCGTGGTGCGATCTTGTACACTACAGCGCCATTGTCCGTGGACTTCGGTCCGCTTAGCTTCTGCCAGAACGGCTGGTAACAGCTACGAAGCCGATCGAGGCAGTTTGGTGGGCATCGCGCCCCTGCCCTCGCCCGAAGGCAGCCTGATAACGCCCGGTATCATCTATGAAAATACCAAATCGGGAGGACGTTGGTGCAAACCAAGAAGATCATCAATGACGGCAATCGGGCCGTCGACGAGATGCTGGAAGGCATCCTGGCTGCGCATCCCCGCCATCTCAAAGCCGTTGACGGAAGCCCGCGCTCGATCATCGCCCGCGATGGACCGCGCCAAGGCAAGGTAGGCCTCGTCATTGGTGGCGGCTCGGGCCACGAGCCGAGTTTTCTCGGCTTCGTCGGCAAGGGGCTGGCCGACGCGGCGGCGATCGGCAATGTCTTCGCCTCTCCGCCGCCCGACCCGATCCTCGAATGCGCCAAGGCGGCGAGCGGCGGCGCCGGTGTGCTGTTCATGTACGGCAACTATGCCGGCGACGTCATGAATTTCGACATGGCGGCCGAAATGGCAGCAATGGACGACATCGAGGTGCGCACGGTGCTGAGCACCGACGACGTCGCTTCCGCGCCCGTTGGCGACAGGCACAAGCGGCGCGGTGTCGCAGGGAACTTCTTCATCTTCAAGGCGGCAGGCGCCGCCTGCGACCGCATGTTGTCTTTCGATGAATGCGAACGCATTGCCGGGAAGGCCAACGACCACACCTTTACCATGGGCGTCGCATTGGCGCCCTGTTCGTTGCCGCAAACCCGCCGGCCGAATCTCGAAATCGGACCCGACGAGATGGAGATCGGCATGGGCATCCATGGCGAACCCGGCATCGCACGCGGAAAACTCAAAACGGCCGACGAGATCACTGACGAAATGCTGGACAGGATTCTCGCCGAGATGGCGCCGGCACGCGGCGAGAAGGTCGCCGTGCTGGTCAATTCGCTGGGTTCGACGCCGCTGATGGAACTCTACATCATGAACCGGCGCGTGAAGCAGAGGCTTGACGATATCGGTGTATCCATTCACGCAAGCTGGGTCGGCAATTACTGCACCTCGCTCGAAATGGCCGGCGCTTCGATTACGCTGCACCACCTCGACGACGAGTTGCAAACGATGCTCGACCACCCTTGCGACTGCGCCATGTTTCGCGCCGGGTAAACTGGGGAAGGCAAGGAACAAGAGATGACGACAATCGACACCACCCGCCTTGCCGCGATGTTCGCGGCCATCGCCGACGCCATGTCAGCCGACCGGGATCGGTTGTGCGCGCTTGACGGGGTGATCGGCGATGCCGACCACGGCATTGCGATGGAGCTTGGATTTTCCGCGGCACGCGGTGCGGTGGCCGCATTGGATACCGGCACCACCGATCCGACCATCTTGCTGAACACGGCGGCGAAGTCGTTCCTCAACGCCGTCGGCGCCTCTTCGGGCCCGCTCTATGCCACGGCATTCATGCGCGGCGCGGCCGCCGTCAAGGGCAAGGCCACGCTCGACGACGCCGACGCGGTCGGTATGTTCCAAGCGATGGCCAGAGGCATTCAGGATCGCGGCAAGGCCGAGCCTGGCGAAAAGACGATGATCGATGCGTGGGCGCCGGCCGCGACGGCTGCGGGCGAGGCACTGGCCGCCGGCAAGGGGCTGGCCGGCAGCCTCGCGGCTGCAGCCGAGGCGGCAAAGGCCGGCGCGGAGGCGACCAAGGCGATGATCGCCACCAAGGGCCGGGCCTCCCGCCTCGGCGAACGCTCGCTTGGCCATATGGATCCAGGCGCGGCGTCCGCCGTAACCGTCATCGAGGCGATGCGGATCGCCTTGACCGGCTAGGTCGGGAGCGAATCCTCAGCGCTTCGCGTCGAGCTTGTCGACAGCCTGCACATTGGCGGCAGAGGGACCGTTCGGATCGAACTCCGAGGCCAGCCAGGCGTCGGCGATCGATTTGGCCAGTTCGGGGCCGATGACGCGCGCACCCATGGTGATGATCTGGGCATTGTTGGATTTCGCAGCGCGTTCCGCCGAATAGGTGTCGTGGGTTAGCGCGGCACGGATTCCGGGCACCTTGTTGGCCGAGATGCTGACGCCGATGCCGGTGCCGCAAAACAGGATGGCGCGGTCGTAATTGCCGTCGACAATTTCGTGGCCGACCGCAGCGGCAATATCGGCGTAGAATCCGGCCTGGCTGAGATCGACGACCTGCAGTTCTGGCTTGGTGGCGAGATGCTTGGCGATGACATCGAGCAGCGGCTTGCCGGCGCTGTCGGCTCCGAGTGCGATCTTCATGGCAATGAACTCCTTCGTTTTCGTGGTCAGCGCGCGATGGCGGCCGACGCCTTTTTGAGAATGTCGATATAGCCTTCCGCTTGCCATGCCGAGCGGCCGATGAACAGCCCATCGATATGCGGCTGGCCGATCAGTTCGGCTGCGTTACCGGGATTTACGCTGCCGCCGTAGAGCACAAGCGGGGCGGTCGGCAACCGGCTTGCGGCCACCTGTTTGATCAGCGCCTGCTGCTTGTCGGCATAGTCGGCGCTGGCCGGGATGCCGTTTTCGCCGATCGCCCACACCGGTTCATAGGCAAACAGAATTTCCGCCGACAACTCATTGTTTGTGAGACCCTGCAGCGCGCCCAGAACCTGCGCGGTCAGGATTTCATCAGCGCGGCCGCCCTCGCGCTCGGCCAGCGTCTCGCCGACACAGATCAGCGGCACAAAGCCGTGCCTGACCGCCGCCGCCGTTTTCAGTCCTACGGTCCTGTCCGTCTCACCAAAATGCTCGCGGCGTTCGCTATGGCCTAGTTCGATCAGGTCGAGCCCGCAATCCCTCAGCATCACCGGCGAAATCTCGCCCGTCCAGGCACCGGCATCGGCCCAATGCATGTTCTGGGCGCCAACCTCGACGCGGGTGTTGGCGAGCGCCGCCTTGACCTGCCGCACCGCGGTGAAGGGCGGAATGACGAAAGGCTGTATCGCCGGATCGAAGCCGGGCACGAAGGCCGCCAATGCCTCGGCGAACTGCAGCGCCTCCGCCAGCGTCTTGTTCATTTTCCAGCTCGTGCCGACCCAATATGGGGCCATTCTTCTCTCCTTCGATCCGAAATTCGGATGATGCGTGTTTCCGGCCAGCGCGCCGGCCTACGGGCCGGCGCTTTCCCTCAAGCGCGAGGCTTGAGACTGTCGCGGCCGCTGTCGATGTAAGGCGCCCAGAAATCCACCGACTCGCGGATCATGGCAATAACTTGATGATCGACCGGTTCCCTCTCCCGGAAGGAAAGTTCAAGGCAGATCTCATTGTCGGTTCCGCCACCCGCCCGCACGGCATCGAGCAGCTTCTGCGGGATGATGCGGCCATCCTTGTTGTAGGCGGCGGTGAACGGCCAGTGCCCGCCCTTGTTCATCGACGATTGCTTGATGTGGATGATCGGCGATTGCAACGGGAACGCTTTCGCCCAGGCATAGGGATCAGTGTCGTCAGGATTGGGCGAGGTCACGTCGCCATGGTCGATGTCGACCATCATCTGCATCGGGATCGGCAGCTTGGCCGCATCGATGGCGCCCTGCAATTCGACGCAGCTTTCGATCGTGTGGCCAAACTCGCGGCCGACCGACATCGGTTCCCAGAAAAGGTAGGTCAGGCCCGCCGCCTTGGCGTGCTCGGCCACTTCGCGCCAGCATTCGAGCGCGATGTCGAGAAGCGCCGCGCGCCGCTGCGGATCGTCAAAATCCTTGTAGGTGAATATGGCGTACTGCGTGCCCATGCCCGACGCGCCGAGTTCGGCGGAGATGTCGGCGAAGGTCTTGAACCAATCGACATAATAGCGGCGCACATCCGCGTCCGGATGGCCGAAATGATTGAGCCGGCCATAGGGACCGGTCATACCCGAAGTGATCCGCACGCCGGTCCGCGCCAGGGCGCTGTTGAACAGGCGAACGAACTTGGCGCTCGTTGCCGCCGGCCAGCCCGGATTGACGAATTCATGCGTCAGCTGCACGTCGCGGATGCCGATGCCATAGGCAATGGCCTCGATCAGATCGTCGGGATCGGCGAAGCGATTGACCAGCGGGTTGGTGTTCAGCGAAAGCGTGAAGGCCATCAGTTCACCGCCGCCATTGTCTTTGTGCACCAGTCTTCGAATGTTTTCCGCTCTTCCGCATTGATATGCAGCCCGTGTTTGGTCCGGCGTTCGAGAACGTCGGCGGCGGTCATCGCCCATTCGGTCTCGAACAGGAAGACAGCTTCGAGCTCATAGAAATCCGGGCCGAAACGACGGCCAAGATCGGCTTCGCCTTTTACGCCTTTCAGCAAGGCGCGCGTGCGCGTGCCGTAGCTGCGGGCATAGTGCTTCACCAGCGACGGGCTAAGCCACGAAAACTCGGCGTGCAGATCGCCCAGGAACTGCTCGAAATCCGCGTTGGGCAGGTCGCCTCCCGGCAGGGGAATCTTGGCTGTCCAGGCCTTCTTCATGGTCGGAAAGAAGGGCTGGATCTTTTCCAGCGCATGTTCGGACAGTTTGCGGAAGGTGGTGATCTTGCCGCCGAACACCGAAAGCAGCGGCGCGCCACCGTTGGGGGCGTCGAGTTCGAAGATGTAGTCGCGCGTCACCGCGCTTGGATTGTCGGCATTGTCGTCATAGAGCGGACGCACGCCCGAGAAGCTGTAGACCACGTCTTGCGCGGTGAGCTGTCGCTTGAAGTAGCGATTGACCACCTTGATCAGATAATCGATTTCGCTGGCCCCGGCCGCCACTTCTTCGGGCCGGCCCTCGTAGGGAATGTCCGTCGTGCCGATCAGCGCCAGATCGTTCTCATACGGGTTGACGAAGATCACCCGCTTGTCGTTGTTCTGGATCAGATAGGCCTGCCGCCCCTCCCAGAATTTCGGCACGACGATATGGCTGCCCTTCACCAGGCGAACGTTGCGGGTGGAATTCTGCCCGGCGACGCGGCTGACGATGTCATTCACCCACGGCCCAGCCGCATTGACCAGCCCGCGTGCGCGGACCTTCGTCACCGCACCGGTGCGGCCATGCTGCATGTCGATGGACCACATCCCGCCTTCGCGCCGGGCAGCAATACAGGCGGTGCGAGTGAAGACTTTTGCGCCGCGCTGACTGGCATCGAGCGCATTGAGCAGCACCAGCCTGGCGTCGTCGACCCAGCAGTCGGAATATTCGAAGCCGCGCTTGAATTCGTCCTTGATCGGCGCCCCTTCCGGCGCTGTTCTCAAGTTCAGCGTCCTCGTTCCCGGCAGCCGCTTGCGGCCGCCAAGATGGTCGTAGAGAAACAGCCCGAGCCGGACCAGCCATGCCGGCCTGTCCTCGGGGCTGTGCGGCAGCACGAAGCGCATCGGCCAGATGATGTGCGGCGCCGCCTCAAGCAGCACCTCGCGTTCGATCAGCGCTTCGCGCACCAGCCGGAACTCGTAATATTCGAGGTAGCGCAGACCGCCATGCACCAGCTTGCCGGAACGCGAGCTGGTGCCTTGCGCCAGATCGTCCTTCTCGCACAGGATGACCGACAGCCCACGGCCGGCGGCATCGCGCGCTATGCCCGCTCCATTCACGCCGCCGCCGATCACGAAGAGATCGACAATATCCGTTGTATCGCTCAAGACTTAGCTCCTGTGCGGTGCGCCATCGATTTCCACACCGGATGCAGCGCCTGGCGCGCCGCGACGAAGGATGGAAACAGCGCATCGTAGGTTTGCGAAAGCGCCTCGTCATAGGCGTCGCATTCGCCCAGCAGCGGCGTCACCCACTCGGCGCAGCAATCATCCATCGAGCGATAGACGCCAAGCCCGACTGCGGCCATCATCGCCGCACCCGCGGCGCCGGCTTCCTGGCGGCTGCTGGTCCTGACCTGCGCGCGGGTCGCCGGGGCGATGATGCGGCGCAGCGACGGGCTGCGCGCGGCGCCGCCAGACAGACGGATTTCGCCGGGCACGCTGCCCATTGCCTGGTAGCAATCGCGGGCCGCGAAGGCCAATCCTTCAAGAACCGCGCGTGCCAGATCGCCAAAGCCGTGCTTGACCGAGAGGCCGATGAAGCCCGCTCGTGCGTCGGGGTCGACGAACGGTCCGCGTTCGCCGGCAAGCGAGATGTAGGGCTGATAGATCAGCGATCCCGGCTCCGATCCTTCGACCCAGACATCGAGCGCTTTCAGCAATTCGTCGCCCGAAGGTTTTGCGCCGCTGGCGGTCAGCACGTCGCGCGCCAGGCCGAGCAGCCAGTCGATGTTGAGCGTCGCCGCCATATTGGATTGCAGTTGCGCATAGGCGCCGGGAACCGGCATGGCGATCGTGTAGCCGGACGCGTTGTCGTTGAGGATGACATCGTCGGCTGTGCGCGCCAGGCGCGTGTGGATGCCGGTCGAGCCGATGACCGTGCAGCCGACATTGCCGCTTGGATCATAGAGGCCGGCGCCGAGCGCGGTGCTGACCATGTCGACGTAGCCCAGCACCACCGGCGTGCCCGCAAGCAGGCCGGTCTCGCCTGCTGCCGACGCAGAAAGCGGATGATGATCGGTCGTGCCTTCGAGCATGGGCGGCAACAGGCGGCGGTGCGACGTCAGATCCAGAATGTCGAGCACCTCGTCGGAATAGCTGCGCGAGCGGAAATCGCCAAAGGTGAAGGTGCCTTCCGATGGATCGGTGGCGCGCTCGCCGGTCATCTTGAAATAGAGCCAGTCCTTGCAGTGAAAGGCAGTGGCGGCGCGCTCCAGAATTTCAGGGCTGTTCCTCTTCAGCCAGCTGAGCTGAGCGCCCTGCTGGCAGGCGTTGAGCCCGGTGCCGGTGATCTCGAACCGCGTGCGATCCCGGGGATCGCCGCGCATCTCGTCCACCAGATGTCCGGCGCGGGCGTCGAGCCAGAGCCAGGCGCGACCGACCGGCAAGCCGTCACCATCGATCAGCCAGGTGCCGTCGCCCTGCCCGGTGATCGCGATCGCCGCGGTTCGCCGCGCGAGGTCGGGAACTTTCGTCGCCAGCTCGCGAACGGTCAGCGCCATGTCGCGCCATGTCTGATCGAGGTCCTGCTCGGCGCCGCCGCCTTCCAGCGTGACAAAACTGTTGGTCATCGACGCCATGGCAAGCTGCCGCCCCGACAGATCGAAAGCGACCGATTTGATCACGGAAGTTCCCGCGTCGATCCCGATCAGCAGGTCTTTCATGCCGCACGTTCCGGATGGTTATGAAGGCAATTCACAAGGAGCAGTCTTTGTTGTCTGGAGCCGTGGAAGAGCCAGGGAGTGTCCGCAAAGGACACCCCCTGAGCACGTTTTATTCCGACAGCACGAAGGGTTCGGTGTACTTGTCCACATTGTCCTTGGTGATGAGCAGGCAATCGAACAGCTGCTTCTCGCTGGTGGCGCCGGTAGCGCCCGTCTTGATGAACGAGTCGGCCTGCTGCACGGCCTTGGCCGAGAAGATGGCCACCGGCTGAAGCACGGTGTACTGCAGTTCGCCGGACTTGATGGCTGCAACCGCATCCGGGGAACCGTCAAAGCCGCCGACCTTGATGCCGGCGAGCTTGCCAGCTTCCTTCAGCGCCGCAACCGCGCCAAGCGCCATTTCATCGTTGCCGCTAATTACGGCGATGATGTCGGGATTGGCTTGCAGCATGCTCTGCATCTTGTCGTGTCCCTGGGTACGATCCCAGTTGGCGACCTGCGAAGCGGCCTTTTCGAGATCCGGATACTGGCTCAGCACGGTCGCGTAGCCGTTCGAGCGCGTGGCCGCGTTGTTGTCCGACGGGGCGCCGAGCAGTTCGACATACTTGCCCTTTTCACCGACCGCCTGCACCCACTGCTGGGCACCGAGAGCCGCACCCTGGGCGTTGTTGGAGACGAGCTGTCCCTTGGCAAGACCTTCCTGGTTGATCTCGGCATTGACGAGGAAAACCGGGATGTTGGCGGCAATCGCCTTCTTCACCGCGCCGACCGAACCATCGGCATTGGCCGGGTCGAGGATGATCGCCACCGACTTGTTGGTGATGGCGGTGTCGATCAGATTGCTTTCGGTATTGGTGTCGCCCTTGTGGGCGGCGACGTTGGCTGTATAGCCAAGCTTTTCGGCTTCGGCCTTGGCGACGTTGCCTTCGGTCAGCCAGTAGGGGTTGGCCGGATCGTTGACGATGATCGAGATCAGGCCTGCGGCCGATGCGGCTGCGCTAAACCCGACCATCATCGCGGCGGCAAGCAAACTTCTAAGCACGATTTTCATGTACATTCCTCCAATGATTTACGCGGTATTCCTGCCAGTCAGCTGGCAGTCTTCCCTTGGGCAGGATTGGCCGGTTCGGCCTTCCCCCGTTTCTGAGAAGTCGGTTGGCCGCCCGTCGAAGTTGGAAGCTTGCTACGGCGGCGATACTGAACGGCGTTGAGGAGCACGGCGAGCACGATGACCGCGCCGGTGAACACTGTCTGCCAGTAGGATGAGATGCCGATGATCACCAGACCGTCGGACAGGAAGCCAATGACGAAGGCCCCGAGCAGGGTGCCGCGAATATTGCCGCGGCCGCCGGTCAGTGCGGCGCCGCCGATGACGACGGCGGCGATGGCCGTCAATTCGTAGGTGGTGCCCGCGGTCGGCCCGGCCGAGGTCAACTGCGAGGACAGGATCAGGCCGGCAATGGCGGCACAGATGCCTGAAAGCACATATACCGAAATCTGCACGGTCTTGACCGGAACGCCGGAGAGTTCGGCGGCGCGCTCATTACCGCCCGAGGCGTAGAGCCAGCGCCCGAACGCGGTGCGGTTCAAGACGATGCTGCCGATCAGCGCGATGACCGCCAGCACCACCACGCCGGTCGGCACGCCGAACAGACGGTTGAAGCCAAGCGCGTCGAAACCGGTGTTGCCCAGCTCCGGCTTGCCGCCGAGATTGTTGTAGGTCAGGCCGCTGGTCATCAGCAGCGCCAAGCCGCGCGCCATGTACATGACGCCGAGCGTGGCGACGAAGGCCGGAACCTTGAACCGCGCGATCAGCACGCCGTTGATCAGCCCGACGGCGGCGCCCAGCATGCAGGCCAGCACCGCGACCACCCAGACGGGCGGATAGAGAACGACGCCCAGCCAGGTCAGCGTCACGCCCTGCATCAGAAACCCGGCGACGACGCCGGCAAGCCCGAGCGTCGAGCCGACCGACAGGTCGATGCCGCCATTGAGAATGACGAGCAGCATGCCGACGGCGAGAATCCCGAAGATGGCGACATGCGAGGCCATGGTCAGGAAATTCGCCACCGAGAGGTAGTAGGGCGACAGGATCGAGAAGACGACGATGATAACGATCAGGGCAAAGAAGGCCCGGCCTTCGAGCAGCAGCTTGGCCACGTCGAAGCCCTCGCCGCCCGCATTGGGGCTGGACTGTTTGCTGGCCTGGCTGACATCGCTCATGGGTCGGGGCTCCGAAGTTTTTTCTATGGTCAGGCGACCACGGCTTCGCCGGAGGCGGCCATGATCTGCTCTTTGGTGGCGTTGGCGCCGAATTCGGCTGAAATCTTGCCGCGCCGCATTACGACGATGCGATGGGCGATGCTGAGGCACTCATTGACCTCCGAAGTCGAGAAGACGACCGCCAAGCCTTGCGCGGCGCGCTCGCTGAGCAAGCGAAAGACTTCGGCCTTGGCGCCGACATCGATGCCGCGGCTCGGCTCGTCGAGAAGGATGACCTTGGGATCTGTCGTCAGCATCTTGCCGATGACGACCTTCTGCTGGTTGCCGCCCGACAGCGATCCGATCATGGCGTTGCCGCCCGCGGTCTTGATGGTCACCTTGCGGATCGAATCGTCGATCAGTGCGCGTTCCCTCGGCCGGGAGAGGAACAGGCCTTTCGCGAACGCCTCGATGCTGGCAAGCGACAGATTGCGGCCGACGGTCATGGTCTGAACCAGGCCGTCGCGCTGGCGATCCTCGGGCACCAGCACCAGACCTCTGGCGATACGCTGCGCAATGGTCAGCCCCGAGACGTCCTCGCCTTCGAGCAGCGCCCGCCCGCCCGCCATGGGCACACGGCCGGCGACGGCCTCCAGCAATTCCGTG
The DNA here is from genome assembly GCF_040320135.1 of Mesorhizobium sp. M0772. NCBI lineage: Bacteria > Pseudomonadati > Pseudomonadota > Alphaproteobacteria > Hyphomicrobiales > Phyllobacteriaceae > Mesorhizobium > Mesorhizobium sp. M0772. Next base: position 22,381 of record NZ_JAMYPB010000045.1, read on the forward strand.
CGGCCCGCGCCCATCAGCCCATAGATGCAGACGATCTCGCCCGCTTTGACATCCAGCGACAGATGATCGACCACATATCCTGAACCCGAAGCGTCGGTGACGCTGACATCCTCGATCGACAGCGCCACCGCGCCGAACTCGTGGCCGGTCGGCGGCGAGCCGAGGTCGAAATTCTCGCCCACCATGTTGCGGACGATCCATTCGAGATCGATGTCCTTGGCTTCGGCCGTCGCCGTGATCGCCCCGTCACGCAGCACAACGGCGTAGTCGGTGATCTGCAGCGCCTCTTCGAGGTGATGCGAGATGTAGACGATCGAGACGCCGCGGCTGGTCAGGTCGCGGATCACCTTGAACAGCACTTCGACCTCCGTGGCGCTCAGCGCGGAGGTCGGCTCGTCCATGATCAGGATGCGGGAATCGACCGACAGCGCGCGTGCGATTTCGACGATCTGTTGCTGCCCCAGGCGCAGGTCCTCGACCAGGGTCATCGGATCGATGTCTTCTTCGAGCTCGGCCATCAGCGCCCGCGCCTGGCGCGACTCCTCGGCGAAGTCGAGGCCGGTTCTGGTGCGCAGTTCGCGGCCCATGAAGATGTTGTCGCGGACGCTCAGATTCGGCGCCAGGCTGAGCTCCTGGTGGATGATCGAAATGCCGCGATCGCGCGCGTCCGAAGACGAGGCAAAGCTGACGAGATTGCCGTCGAGCACGATGTCGCCGGATGTCGGCGTCACCACGCCGGACAGGATCTTCATCAGCGTCGATTTGCCGGCGCCATTCTCTCCGAACAGGGTGGTGACCTTGCCGCGATGGATGTCGAAGTTGACGCCCTTGAGCGCGTGGACGCCGCCATACGACATGACGACATTGCGCGCCGAAAGCACGGCATCGCCAGTCGCGGGTTCTGTGCCGGCAGCCATTGTCATTTGACGTCCAGCCTCACCGGTGTGACCAGCCAGCTCTTCGGATTGACCAGCTTGAAGACGCCGACCACCGTTATTGTCTTGCCGGTCAAGGCACTGGTATCGACTTTCGCCAGCACCTCCTTCTTCATCTCGTTGTTCAGCGCCGAGCCGGCGTCCTGATACTCGATCTGGTTGGTGAACTGACCGAAGGTGATCTTGCCAGTGGCGTCGCGAAGCTCGGTTCCGTTGATCGCCGGCCCAGTCTGCACGCGGACCGTCAAAGTGTCTGGCAAACCGTCGACGGCGACCTTGTAGATGCCCGATTTTCCCTCGACGACGACGCCGGTGAACTTGACCGAGATGACCGGTCCGACACCCGCCGGCACGCCATATTCCTTTTCGGCCGTCGCCCTGTCCTTGGCGATCGCCGTCGCCACCGTTGCGGCGTCGGCGGCACGCGCTTCGACATCGGCCTGCACCTTGGGAAATTCAGACTTGCCATAGTCGGCGGCCGAAAACACGGCGTTGCGAACATCGCCGGCCGAGCCGATCTTGATCACCTTGGTGTCGAGCGCCATAGCGCCGAGCAGAACCACAACCGCGGCGCCGGCAAGCACCCGGCGCAGGCCGGGCGAAGCTTGCCGGGCGGTGGCAGCCTTCGCGCTCATGATGCAACCACCAGCGGTGCGGATTGTTCGTTGTCACGCATTCGAAGTTCCTCCGTTCACGCGGCGCTTCGCGGCCCCGGCTGCATCGTCGAGCTCGACCAGCGCGCGGGCCGTGCATTCGTCGGTGATCAGGCCGCTGAGATAACGGCTTTCGAGTACTGCCTTGATGGCGCGTACCTTCACCTTGCCGCCGGCAACGGCAACGATCCTGCGGCCCTTCAACTGATCGCGCGGAAGCGCCAGTATTCTTTCCGACAGCGCCGTTTCGACCGGACGCCCCTTGTCGTCGAAGAAATGCGCCAGCAATTCACCAACGCCGCCGTCACGCTTGACCTCGTCGATTTCGGAAGGCTCGATCATGCCGGTGGCGACCAGCGACGCCTCCCGCTCGGCCGTGCCTATTCCGACGAACATCAGGTCGGACCGGCTGGCGAGAGCGAACACATCGCTGATGCCGCGCTGGCCAAGCAGCACTTCGCGGTCCTCGGCGGTATTGGCGACAAAAGGCACCGGCATGACGAAAGCCTGCGCGCCGGTCCGCTCTGCCAGGCGATGCATGACGTCGTGCGGGTTGGCGGCGAATTTGCGCGTCACGCCGCCAAGCAGCGAGACGAAACGGATGTGAGCAGCAGTTGCGCGCGTCAGATATTCGACGCTGGCGGCAAGCGTGCGGCCATGGCCGACGCCGATCAGCATGTCTTCGCCGCGATCGATTTCGCGCTTCAGGAACTGGGCGCCGGCAATGCCCAGCCCCTTGAGCGGCAGTTCGTCCTGATCGAGATCGGGAACCACCTCGCAATAGTGGAGCCCATAGGCGGCGATCAGGCGCTGTTCCAGGTCGACGCATTCGGCGACGTCGCCGTCGATGAAGACCCTGACCAGACCTTCCTGGTTGGCCTTGGTGATCAGCCTATGCGCCTTGAGACTGGTCAGGCCAAGCCGCTTGGCCACCTGGGCCTGGGTCAGACCACCGGCATAGTGCAGCCAGGCCGCGCGCGTGGCGAGGCTGGACTCATGGCCGCGGTTCGCGGATCCGCCGGAATTCAAGCCATTCCCTCCCCAGGGTGATAATATTATCTTTGTGTGCAAAAATTTTCATACCTTTGCATCGCTGTCAATCCCTCCGCAGATGGTAGCCTCCAGCCGACGTTCGGTAGCCAACGCGCCTATTAGAAGGTAAGCATATAATATGACCATATGGCAGCGTTATATTAACGTCAATTTGTGTTATCCATCCCGGTGGTGGCACCCGTAGGCGCGGGCAAAATCCTGGTGTAAGATGGGAAGTTTGGAGCAACACGGCCCAACGAGGGCAAACCGATGGGTTGCCTCAGGAAAGCTATCGGCGTCAGCGATCAAGCGATCAGTCCAGCCGCATCAGGTTCCTGCCCTCGAGCTCGACAACAGCGGCTTCGACCTCCCGCGCGAGGCGCTCGGTGCTCCACCCCAACGCCCGCCCGGCGATCGCGGCAATCTCCGTCAGGTCGCGGCTCGTCAACGAGCCGCCTATCGCCAACGTGCTGCGGCGCATAACGACATCGGCCAGATGTTCGACGAATTCGTTGCGCACGATGTAGTCGATTTCCGCCTTGCCGTAGCCGTCCGAGTCCGGCAGACGACCCTCATCATCCGACGCATGCCTGGCGATCTCAACGGCTCTGGTCCCGTAGCGCGACAGCAATTGATCAAGGCGCCCTTCCCCGGCGCCTGTTGCCTGCTGTGCCTCGGCCAGCCAGTCCGCGCGCGCCGCGGCATTGGCCGGAAAATTCCTCCCACCCCCCATCGGCATCGATCGTGTCGACACCTTGCGGCTGCGCTGCAAGCGCTTGAGTACGGTATCAGTGACTTCCTCGGCAAAGCCGCGGAACGTCGTCCATTTGCCGCCGACCAGCGAAATGACTGCAAAGGGCCTGTTGCCGTCCGGCTCGGCAACGGGCGCCGAATGATCGCGGCTGATCAGTCCGGGCGTCGCTGCTTCAGACGTCGGCAGCGGCCGGATGCCGCTATAGGCGTAGGCGATCTGGTCGTGCTCGAACGCCATCCCCGGCAAAAGCGTTCGCACGCTGTCGAGCAGATAGTCGACTTCTTCGGGTTCGCAGCGCACCGCGTCGGGATTGTCGGCCTTGATGTCGGTCGAACCGACCAGCGCCAGGCCGAGATAGTCGTAGACCAGGCAGATGCGGCCGTCATCGGCCTCGAAATAGAGCATCCGCCCGGCGAGGCTTTTGACCAGTTCGTCATGCTTCAACAGGATATGCGAGCCCTTGGTGCCGCCGATCATCTTCGACGGCGCGCCAAGCAACGCATTGACGTTGTCGATCCACGGGCCGGCGGCGTTCACCACCAGCTTCGGCCGCACCGAAAAGGCCGCGCCGTTTTCCGGCTGGAAGGTGAGCACGCCATTGGCTGAAGCCGCCAGTGTCGTGTAGTTGGCACCGGCAGACGCCGCGTGGGCCTGCAAGCCGTCGAGGATCAGTTCCAGCACCAGCCTTTCCGGGTGACTTATCTTGGCGTCGTAGTAGGTGCCGGTGGCGACGATCGCCGGATTGAGCGCCGGCATGTCGCTAAGCGCCTGCCGCCGCCCGACCATGCGGTGGCGCGGCATGACCTGGTTTCGTGAACCGTAGAAATCGTAGATCATCAAGCCGATCTTGATCAGTATGGCGCCGCGGCTGCGCGGCGCGCTGGTCGAGCCGAACAGCGTTCGCAACGCCGCGAGCATGCCCTTGCTCCACGAGAAGATCGGGATGACGGTCGGCAGCGGGCTGACATAGTGCGGCGCGTTTTGAAGAAGCAGATTGCGTTCGAGCGTCGACTGCGCCACCAGCCCGAACTCGCCGGTCTCGAGATATTTCAGGCCGCCGTGGATGAGCCTCGACGGCGCGGCACTGGTGCCCGAGCCGAAATCCGCCTTGTCGACGATCAGGCAGCTGACACCTTGCGCGCACAGATCGCGAAACAGCCCAGCCCCGTTGATGCCGGCGCCAAGAATGACGACGTCGACCTCGCCGGTGCCGGCCATCGCGGCGAGACGCCCGGCGGGATTGTCCGCCGCTGCTCCATCTGTTGGGTTCATGGCGCCTTCGTCTTGACGATGCGCAGTTTCACCCCGGCTCGCTCGAGGCTCTGCGCCTGCGCATCGCCGAGGCCCTCGGTCACCAGCACGGCGTCGAAACTGGTCAAATCGTCGAAGACATGCAGCGCGATCCGGTCGAACTTTGCGTGGTCGACCAAAAGGACGCGCTTCACGGAGGCGGTCATCATCGCCTGCTTGACCCGCACGACATTCGGATCCTGGATGAAGGCCGTGGTTCCGGTGACGGCCGAAGCCGAACAGATCAGCACATTGGCGCGCAACTGCGCCACGGCGTTCTCGCAGACGATGCCGATATAGGCATTGTAAGTGGGATGATACTGGCCGCCGAGGCAGATGAAATCGATATCGTCCACATTGATCAATTGGCCCGCCGTCGAGACGCTGTTGGAAATGACGGTCAGCGGCTTGACGTCGAGCAGCAGCGTCGCGACGGCGTTTGCCGTCGATGAATCATCCAACATCACCACCTGGCCGGCCTCGATATAATCCAGTGCCGCCCGCGCCAGTGCATCCTTCTCGGCTCGATTGACGGTCACCCGGTAGCGGAAAGCGCTCTCGTAGAGACCGGACGGCTGAACCGTCACCGCACCGTGCAGCTTGCGCAGCACGCCCTGCTGCGCCAGCCGGTCGATATGCCGGTGGATGGTCATGCGCGACACGCCGAAATGCTCGACCAGATCATCGATGCGCACCTGGCCGAGCTTGATCACATAATCGGCGATCTCTTCGCGTCGTTCGTCGGCCTTGATCATGCGTCTCCCCTTGGCCGCGCCAGTCTTTCGATGTCCGGCCAATGCGACTTCAGCTGCTCGGCTATGCGGCAGTAGAGCGAAAACCGCTCATTGAACACAGCACTGGAGGCGGGCACGGTTTGGTACGTCCGCTCCGTCATGCCGACCTGCCTGGCGCCCTCTTGCGGCGTCTTGAACAAGCCGACCGCAGCACCTGCGCAAAGCGCGGCACCGAGGGCCGCGGTCTCATCCGTCGAGGTGACGGTGACCGGGGCGTTCAGCACGTCGGCAAACATCTGGACTAAGGCAGGATTGCGCGAACCGCCGCCGGTCAGGCGGATCTCGCTGACGGCAAAGCCGTCGCGCAAAGCCTCGACATGGGTGCGGTGATTGAAGGCGATGCCTTCCAGAACCGCCTTCAGCATGTCGCCGCGATTGTGCCAGCCATGCAGGCCGACAAAGCTGCCGCTGGCCAAATCGCCATAGGGAGAGCCGAACAGATAGGGATGAAACAGGATGGTCGAAGGCTTCTTCAACGCCGCGTCGATCTCTCCCGCCAGCAATTCGTGGAGGGAGCCGCCATCCGTCCTGTCCTGCTCCGCGCGGCAAAACGTGTCGAGAAACCAGTCGTAGTTCGCGGTCGAGGCCGGCGAGATCGACATGTTGTTCCAACGGCCCGCGTCGATGGCGTTGCGGCAGAACCAACGCCGGTCGACGCGCGGTTGCGAAGAGACGACTTCATTGATGGAATAGGTGCCGGCGACGATGGCGAGCACGCCGTCTTCATGGCCGCCCATGCCAAGCGCCGAGGCGGCCACGTCGTGCAGGCCGCAGGCGACCGGTGTTCCCTTGCGAAGGCCGGTCCTTTCGGCGGCATCGGCTGTGACTTGACCGGCGACGTCAGCCGAATGCCCCACCGGCGGCAGCGCGTTGAACAGATCCTCCAACCCGAAGATGCGCAGCGCTTCAGGCGCATAGGCTTGCGTGCGAAAATCCGTGAATGAGGTGCTGGCCTCCGTGCGGTCGGTCCCGATCGTGCCGCTCAGGCAAAAGCGCAGCCAGTCCTTGCAGGCCAGCACATGGCCGATGCGGCCATAGCTATCAGGATCGCTCTGCTTGAGCCATGCCAGCAGCGCCGACGGCGCCGAAACATGCGGCGTCTGGCCTGTCGTCGCCAGCGCATCGGTGAAAACGGTACCGGCGAACCACCTGTCGACAATGTCGCCGGCGCGGCTGTCGAGCGACAGGATGCCTGGTCCCAAAGGCTGACGATCATGATCGAGCAGATAGAGACCATCGCCATGCGCGGTCGCCGCCACCGCCTTGATGTCTTCCGCCGGCCTGCCGGAGAGCGCGATCGCCTCCTTGATGGCGTCGGCGGTTGCTTGCCACAGGCCTGCCATGTCGCGCTCCACCCAGCGCGCGTGGAGCATCGATTGCGGCACCCGGCGGCGCGCCACGGACAATTGCGTGCCGTTCGTATCGAAAATGACCGCCTTGGTGACCGTGAGGCCGTTATCGATTCCGAGCAGGCTGGGCATGATCACCGCCTCTTCAGCAATTGGCGATTGCTACAGGGCGATCCTGTAGTCTGATGCAAGGGCGAAACACATGGCGACAACCCCGATTGAGCAACGGGGACAAACGGCAAAACCACCTTGCCGCAACAAAGAACTCATATCTTTATGTGAATTTAACGTCAACATACGCGACAAAAGGCTTCGGCGCCAGTGGAGGCACGGATGGATCTCGCGGTGCTGGGGTGACGCGTTGTCAGCTGCTAAGGCCGTCGCGGATGGCGCTGAAATAGCGGTCGGTTCCGACCTGCCCGCCCTTGAGCGCAACCTCCAGCCCATCGATCGCCTTGACGCGCGAGTGAGCTACGCAAAGCGGCGAGCCCGGCGATGCCGGCAGCGGCATTCGCACCGTCAGCGCATCGACACCCATCTCGCCGAGCGCGTGGCTCGACGTATCGCCGCCGGCAATGACCACGCGCTGCAACTTCTGCTCGATGGTCAGCGCGCGAAGCAGTTCGCCGAGGCCCCGCCCGAGCTTGTGGCGGGCGCCTTCCTGGCGGTCGATTTCGCCCCCCCTATCGGCCGCGGGTCCAAGGGCCGTGTAGAGAACGACGCTGCGCCCGGCTTCCAGACTGGCGCGACCGGCTGCCGTCGCGCGTGCGATCGCATCTCCGGAAGCTGCGGAGATCAGTTCGACGGGATCGACCTCGATGCCATCGAAGCCGTCGGTCAAAGCGTGCCGGATCTGTCGTTCGGTCGTCGGCGAACAACTGCCCGAGACGACCGCGATCCGGTCGGCAGCACCCGGCGGTGAAAATTTTGGTTCAGCTCTGACCGTCCCATTCGACACCCATTCGGCCAGCAGCGCATATTCGATTCCGGACGAACCGACGACGAACGAACCGCCCGGCTTGCGGGCGCGCCATATCTCCTTGCCGGCGAGCGCCTGCGTCTCCAGGCTGTCGACATCGACAAGTACGATGTCGGTGCCCTCGGCGAGCAAGCGGTCGAACGCTTTCGAGCGCGACGCCGACTGCAACGTCGCGAGATCGACCAGCCCCGACGTGAGCTCCGTCTGCCGCGACAGATGGATCAGCAGGTCGGATTCATCCATCGGCGTCGTCGGGTGGCGGCTCATCACCGGATGGCGGTCGACGCGGAAATACTTGTCACGATAGGCGGCGAACAGATGTCCAAAGGCGGTGTAACGCTTGAGCTGCGGCGCCCCAACCAGCAGCGGCACGCTGTCCTGAGCGAAGACCGAGCGGCCGATCTCGATGGCGCGACCGATGCTGCCGATCGTCGGACTGGAATCGAAGGTCGAGCAGACCTTGTAGTGACAGAGAGCTGCGTTGAGCGTCTTCAGCCAGACGAAGGCACTCTTGAGATGGGTGTCCATCCATTGCGGGGTTTCGCTGCGGCTGGTGCCGGCCAGGCCAACGGCTCGGCAATGTGCGAACTGCGCAAGCATGGCCGCGTCCGGCTGGCGCATGAACAGCACGGTCGGCACGCCGCCGAGTTCGAGCGCTTCCATGACGTCGGTCGAACCGGTGAGGTCATCGCCATAATAGCTGAGAAGCAGATCTTGCATCGCTTCAGGCCGCTTTGCCGTCGCCGAATTTTTCGATCGACCGCGCCAGTTCGGGATGGCTCAAGGCGAAATCCGCCAGCGGAATGCCGTCGACCGCAGCTTGCCAGGCCTGCTGCACGGCACGCACCCCGGCGCCCGGCCCGTCCGGATGGCTGACGATGCCGCCGCCGCACAGATAGAGCAGATCGACCGTCCGGCCGGTCCGTTCATAGGTCTCGGGCGCCTGCCCGCCCCATTGGCCGGAACCGGCGACCGGCAGAGCGCAATCCTCAGGCGCAAAGATCGGGGTCGTTACCGCCTTGAAGGACTCGACGAAAGACGCGTCCGGCTCCCAGTATTTCGATTGGATGCCGTTGATCTGGAACTGGTCGACGCCGAGCAGCCGCCAGAACTGTTGCCAGACCTTGAAGTCCATGCCGAGGCCGGGATGGCGAGTAAGAATGTCCCAGCCGTTGCGATGGGCATGCAGCACCAGGCTGGAGCGTTTTCTAAGAAACGCCATGCCGCCGAAGCCTATCGAATTGATGTTGACCACCGCGCAATTGCCGCCCGCCTTGGCCACCAGATCGTGGTTGCGCATCATCTCGTCCGGGTCGGCATGCGAGATGCCGAAGGCATACATCACCTTCTTGCCGGTCCTCTGCTCGTGGTCGAGGATCAGCGGCATGATTGCCTTCACCCGCTCCGCCAGCGGCGAATAGGCCGGGCTCATCAGCTTCTCGTCGTCCTTGATGAAATCGACGCCGGCGGCGATCAGCTCCCCCACCATTGCGGCGGTCTCGTGTGGCCGAAGCCCCAGCGCCGGCTTGACGATGGTGCCGATAATCGGTCGGTCCGCAACACCTGTCAGCCTGCGGCTGCCGGCGACGCCGAACTGCGGACCCGGATGGGCGCCACTGAATTCCCCCGGCAATTTCATGTCGACGACGCGAATGCCGGACAGGCCCTTGATCGAATAGGCGCCGCCGATGGCAATCGTCATCAGCGCCGACAGGTCGGTCCCGATGGCATCGAATGGAAAGGCGATGTCGACATCCGCGCGCTTGAACGGCCCGTCACCGGCCTCGGGAAGCCATGGCCTGTCAGCCTCAGGCAAATGCCGAATGGTCAGGACACGCGCGGCCACCCGGGCTTTCAGTTCCTCGGTCTCACCGGGCAGCGCGACGAAGGTTCCAGTCGACTGGTCGCTGGCGATCTTGGTCGCCCGCGCCTCGATGCTACCTGACGTTTCGATGCGGTAGGTGAGCGTGATCATGGTTCGTTGTCTGAGGCCGCGGAGGTTCGAAATGAGTTCCTTGATCGTCAGAATCTGGTATAATGAGTACATAAGCTTTGCAAGCAATATCCTGTCTTGCGGCTATGGCCGATCGGGGCGACGGCCATTCCGGGAATGGCTGTGGCAATGCTAGATAGAGACAGGTCAAGGGAGTGATTCGCGACGATGAACCGTTCGGAGCCGATCGTCCGGCGCAAACTTTCCGACGAAGTGTTTTTACGGCTGAAGCGCCTGATCACCAGCGGAGAATTGACGCCGGGCGACGACATGCCGTCGGAGCGCGAGTTGATGGAGCGCTTCGAGGTCGGCCGTCCCGCGATCCGCGAGGCGATGCAGGCGCTGAGCAATATGGGCCTCGTCGCGATCTCGCATGGGGAACGCGCCAAGGTGCTCCAGCTGACCGCCAAGTCGATCATCAAGCAGGTCGATGGCGCAGCCAAGATCATCCTGTCGTCGTCGAAGGACACGTTGGAACACCTGAAAACGGCGCGCATCTTCTTCGAGCGCGGTATGGTCAGGGAAGCCGCCGAAAACGCCACTGCCGAGGACGTTGAGCAGCTGCGGGCCACAATTGCCGAACAGCGTGGCTTTCGCGGCGATTCCGAAGCCTTCATCTCCGCCGACATGAAGTTTCACACCCAGATCGCGGCGATCTCGGGCAACCCGATCTATATCGCCGTCAGCGAGGCGATGCTCGGTTGGCTGAAGGAATATCACACCGAAATGCTGATCTGGACCGGCAAGGAACAGTTCACGCTGACCGAGCATGAAGAGATCATCGGCCGCATTGAGAAGAAGGATGCCGACGGCGCCGAGAAGGCGATGATCAAGCACCTCGAGCGCTCGCGCGCGCTCTATGTGATGAATACCGAAAAATAGTTCAGCCGAACCGGGCAATCGCATAGGGCGCCATCACCAGTTGGCCTCGGCCAAACGCTGAGATGTCGACCGGCACGTCGTTCGCTGTCAGGTTCGCCAGCCACGCGAAGGTCTTGCCCGAAGCGGAGCGGCCGGCCAGCGCCAGCACCTTGGTCTCGTCGCTCGTCCTTGCCGCAACATGGGCAAGGCCGGCCAGTTCGCAAAGCCCCTTGATGGCATCGAAGATCGGCCGAGGCGATCCTTCCGCGACGGGTTCGCCGGATGCTGCCAGCACGCCGAAGGGCCCGGCGAAGCCGGACAGCGTGAGCAGTTCCAGCCCGGCCGGCGCGACACGCGCGGCATAGCCGATCGCCCATGCGGCTGCGAACAGGCCGGCATGGCGAGGGTCGCGATCGGCCATGGCGATGCGCTGTCCCCCGGGATTGCCCTTGGTCGCGCCGCCATAGGGGTTCTGGCGCATGGCGATCGTCGATGGACCGATGCGGTAAGGCTTTTCCCCAAAGATCGCCCGCGCCGACGCGGTTATGGAGGGCAGCGCCTCCAGCGACTGCATGACGCTGAGATCGTCGGCGGCGTGCACGATCGGGCACGTGCAGTGAGTGACGAAATCGAGCAGGCCCCCCGGCACGCGCTTGCGGTTGAGCTCGGTGAAATAGCTGAACATGCCGCCGCCAAGCCGGATATCGGGAAAGGCGCGCCGCGCCGCGTCATAGACGTCTTCGAGCGGCGGACAGTCCGGCCACGCACTGCCCGGCGGTGTCGACTGCCGGTCGACCGAAGGCGAGACGGCAATGGCCGAAAGCTTCAACCCGGCTTGACGCACCATGTCGGCAACGCCTGACAGCTCGGCATCGAGGTCGCCCGCGCAGGCAACGACGCATTCCAGCGTCGTCTGCACCGGATAGGCGGCGGTGAGCCTTGCATAAGACTGCAATGCTTCGAGACCGTGGCCGCGCCTCGGATCGTAGTGGAAGACAAGTTGCTGCGGGCCGAGCTCGGTCAAGGTCGAAAGATTTGCGAGCGCTGCTTCGACCTCATCCGGGTAGATGATCACGCCGAGATCCGGCAGCCTCTGCCCGGTCTCGCCGAGTTCGACGCTGACCGGTTCGGCGGCAGATGCTGCGGCCGGCATTCCCCCCTCGCCGGTGATGCGCAGGCTGACCGTCTGGCTTACAGTTTGGCCGGCCGGCAGTACATAGGGCCAAGGCAGCGCCAGTGGCCGCACATAGGTCTTGTAGGACGCGTCCGACCAGTTACGCTGGTCCTCCATCTCGAAAGTGTCGCCCTCCATCCGGCATTCGGCAGTAATGCCCGGCCGGACTTCATGGGTGATCGCGAGCAAATCCTTGAAAGGCTGCCAGGGATCGATCAACAGCGGCAGTTTCGTCGCCACCACGCTGCCGTCGGTATGCTCGACCGTGACCGGGCTGCCGGCGAGGCCGGCGATCGGATGCAGGACGCAAAAACCGCAGCGATTGGTCTCGAAATCGCTTTCAGGGACCGCGCTGACGTCGAACACTAGGTGACCGTTGGCGGAGCCCTTGATCGTAGCGCGAAAGTCGAGCCGGCTTCCGCCCGGTGCTAAGCAAGTTGCGGAGTAGCTGACGGAGAAGCTGTCGGCGTCCTGATCGACGGCAAGGTCCGTCAGCGCCGGTTCATAGGTGCCCCAGTCGCGGTCGCGCACGATGTAGGCGATGGCGCGCAGCACTTCGATGCCGCGGTAACGGATGGTGCGCAGGCTGCCGTTGACAAAGTCGGCGCTGAGCAAGCCCGCACTCAGCCTAACCGGCTCGGCCTCGACCACGCGTGTGCCGTATAGGAGGAAGGCGTCGGCTGTCATGTCAGCAAGCCATCCAGGTGGACAGGTTCGTGGCTCGCGGCGCCCAGATAGGCCGCCTCGACCAGCGCGAATGTCTTGAGATTGTCGGCGCCCGAGGTCGCCGGCTCGGTTCCCTTTGCCAGGCAGTCGACCCAGTGCTGCTGGATGGCGACGACGCTCTCCTGGATGTTGTGCCATGGGCGCGATGCCCAGGCGAGTACGGGCGGCGAAACGTCGGTGATCTTCGTGCCGCTCCTGCCGGTGACGGTGAGCCGATATCCCTGCGCCAAGCGGATCGTGCCGTCGCTGCCGTCGATCTCGATCAGCGTTTCGGGAAACGGTTCGGTGGCGAGCTTCGTCGCGTAGCTACAGTCGACCACTGACGTCGCCCCGCTCTTGTGGTCCATCAGCATCGTCGCGACATCTTCGCCCGCGATGCCGGGGTTGATGCGCGCGGTTCGCGTCGTGATCGTCGACACGTCGCCCAGTAGAAAACGGGCGATGTCGAGACTGTGGATACCGAGGTCCTCGATGATGAAGCGCTTTCCCTTGGCGAGATAGGGCTGGCCGGAAAACACGTCATAGGCAGAGCGGAAGGAGATGCGCCCGAAGAACGGCGTGCCGATCTCGCCGCTGTCGAGCACGGCACGCACCGCCTGGATCGCCGACTGCCAGCGAAAATTCTCATGCACCATCAGCGGCACGCCGGCTTCCACGCAGGCCCTCACCATCGCCTTGGCGTCGGCAAGCGTCGGCGCGAACGGCTTTTGGCAAATCACCGGCACACGGTGCAGCGCCGCCATCTCGACCAGCGGACGATGGCTGGGAACGGTAGTGGCGATATCGACGAAGTCGAGGCTTTCGCTTGCAAACATCTCTGCCGCGTCGGTGTAGCGCTTCGCAATGCCGAACTGGTCGCCGATGATGCGCAGCCGCTCCGGGTCGCGGTCGCAAATGGCGACCATCGCGGCGCCTTCAATGTCGCGCCAGGCATGCATCTGGTTGATGGCAAAGAAGCCGCAGCCGATGAGCCCTCCCCGCAACTCCGCCATGCTCAGCCTGCCTTTGCCATCTGCATCAACGTCACCCGGCTCTGCAGCCGGCGCTGCGCCTGGTCGACGACGACGGCAACGATGATGACAAGGCCCTTGATCACCATCTGCCAGAAGGAACTCACGCCCATCATCACCAACCCGTCCGAAAGAATGCCGATGACGAAGGCGCCGACAATGGTGCCGCCGATCGTGCCGCGCCCACCTGACATCGAGGTGCCGCCGAGCACTGCCGCCGCGATGGCGTTGAGCTCGAAACTTTCGCCCGTTGCCGGGTGCGAGGCCATCAGTTCGGACGAGATGATCAAACCGACGATCGCCGCGCAAAAGCCGGAGAACATGTAGACGAACATTTTCACCACGTTGACACGAACGCCCGAAATTCGCGACGCCCGTTCATTGCCGCCGACGGCGAAGATGTGGCGGCCGAGCGGCGTGTATTTGGCGAGATATGCCGCCGCCAGCGCAACGACGATCAGGATCCAGATCGCCACCGGCAGGCCGAGCAGCCGCCCGGCGCCGAGGAAACCAAACCCGGTGGTGCCAAGCTCCGGCTTGCCGACGAGGTTGGGGAAGGTGCGGCCGTCCGACGACAGCAACGCCAGGCCCCGCGCGACATAGAGCACGCCGAGCGTGGCGATGAACGGCGCGACATTCAACCTGGTGATCAGCAATCCGTTGACGGCGCCGATCAATATGCCGACCGCCAGCGTGATCAGGGCGATCTCGACGACATTGAAATAGATTGTGTAGCCGAATTGCAGGTCGATTCCGTTCAGCACGAGGTAGCCGGCGACCATGCCGCACAGGCCGACGATCGAGCCGACCGACAGGTCGATGCCGCCGGTGATGATGACGAAGGTCATGCCCATAGCGAGGAAGGCGTTCAGCGCCACATGTTTCGACATCAGGATCAGGTTGGCGGTCGACAGGAAATTCGGCGCCGCGATCGAGAAGAAGATCAAGACGGCGATCAGCGCGATGAAGGTCCTCGCCTTCATCAGCGTCAGCAGCAGCGAGCCGCTCGAAACGGAGGAGACAGCCGCCTTGGCCGGGATGTCAGTCATGGGTTCTCCGTGTGCGGGGCCGGTCCGTGGCCAAGTGCCGAGGCGGCGACAAGGGCTGCCTCCGTCGCCTCGGCGCGATCGAACATGCCGGTCAGTTTTCCATTGCTCATCACCGCGATCCGGTCGGACAGCGCCATCACCTCATCGAGATCGGAGGTGGCGAACAGAATACCGAGCCCATCACGCGACAGTTTGCGCATGGTGCGGAAGACGTCGGCCTTGGCGCCGACATCGATGCCACGGCTCGGCTCGTCCATCAGCAGCACCTTCGGCCCGGTGAGCAGCGCCTTGCCGATCACCACCTTTTGCTGGTTGCCGCCCGACAGCGACGAGACCTCCTGCGCCGGGTCGGCAACCTTGATCGCCAGTTCCCGCACCATCTGCGTCACCGCCTGCTTCTCCTGGCCGCCACTGATGTGGAACAGGCGGACAAAGCGCGACAGGCTGGCCAGCGTCAGATTGCTGGCGACGGAGAGGATCGACACCAGCCCTTCGCGTTGGCGGTCTTCGGGGATCAGCGCCAGCCCGCGCCGGATGCGCCGCGTCGTGTCCCGCTCCTTGACCTTCTTGCCGGCGATGAAGATCGCGCCGGTCGCCTGGCCATGGCGGCCCATGATGCAGTCGAACAGCTCGCTTCGCCCGGCGCCCATCAGGCCGTATATGCCGAGTATCTCGCCGGCGCGCAGCGACAGCGAGACGTGATCGACCGCCAGCCCCCCGGTAGCCCGCGGCAGGCAGATGTCCTCGGCGCGGAATATCTCTTCGCCGGGAACATGGCCGTCGGCCTTGGCGAAATCCTTGGCGTCGGAGCCGATCATCTGCCGCACGATCCACCGCGTGTCGACGTTTTTCATCTCTTCCTGGCCGGTGATGTGTCCATCGCGCAGCACGGTGATGTAGTCGCCGATGCGGATCAGTTCCTCCAGCCGGTGCGAGATGTAGACGATGGCCACGCCGCGCGCCTTGAGGTCGGCGATCACCTTGAACAGGATCTCGACTTCCGCCGCACTCAGCGCCGAGGTCGGCTCGTCCATGATCAGGATGCGTGCATCGAGCGAAACCGCCTTGGCGATCTCGACCAGCTGCTGCTGGCCGATGCGCAGATCCTCGACCAGCATGTCGGGCCTTATCCCGGCCTGCAGGCGTTCGAGAAATTGGGCCGCACGGCGCTCCTGCTCCTTGCGGTCGATCTTGCGAAACCGGTTGGTGATCTCGCGCGTGGCGAAGATGTTCTCGGCGACGGTCATATTGCCAAACAGGTTCAGCTCTTGGAACACCATGCCGATGCCGCGGTTCACCGCGTCGCCCGATGACGAGAAGGAGACCTCCTCCCCTTCCAGGAGGATCCGGCCGAGCGTCGGCTGTTCGACGCCGGCGATAATCTTCATCAGCGTCGATTTGCCGGCGCCGTTTTCGCCGACCAGCACATTGACGGCGCCCTTGCGCACCTCGAAATTCGCGCGCTTGACCGCGACGGTGCCGGAATAGACCTTGGAGACGTCCTCCAGCTTCAAGACGACATCGTGAGCAACCGCAGCGCTCATGGCTTCGGCCCGATCTCTGCCTCCGCCGGCGTCACCAGCGGCAGGTCCTGGCCGTTTTCGAGCGTATAGGCGCCGAGGACCTTGGCGGTCCGGCCTTCCAGTGCGTCACGCGGCAGTTTGGCAAGCACGGCCTTGACGGCATAGGCGTTGAACGCCTTGCCGAACTGGGCGAAGTCGATCTGGTTGGTAAAATCGTTGAACTGGATGAAATCGAGACTGTCGCGCAGCGCGGTTCCCCGCATCGCCGGTCCGATTTGCACACGCGCATCGGCCTTGCCGTCGCCGTCGACATCGATATCCATCGTTGCCGCGCGTGACGCCGTGTTGGCTGCGATGATCTTGCCCTCGACGCGAACCGCGAAGGTCCATGGCGAATTCGCCTGCTTGTTCGGATTGCCATATTTGGCGCCAGCGGAAGAAGGATCGGTTTTCGCCAGAGCGTGGACCTCGGCAAACGGCCCGGCCTTCTGCTGGAGGTAAGGCACGACCTTCGCGGCCCAGATCTCCTCGACCATCTTGTCCGGATTGAAGACGGCGGCATTGCCGCTGCCCCCCGAAGGGGTCGGGAGGATCTTGCAGGCGGTCAAGCTGATGCCGAGTATCACGGCAAGGATCGGCCAGGTCGGCTTGTTGTTCAGCATGATGGCTTGTTGAGCATGTGATCAATACCCACGGAAAATGCCGACGAGGGACGACCCTTGGGTCGCCCCTCGCTGTTCATGTCACGCCGGCTCAGTTGGTCAGCGCAAACGTTTCCAGCTTGGCAGCATTGTCACCATTGACCAGAACGCAGTCCATCAGCTGCTTTTCCTTGGCCGGCGACTTCTTGTTCTTGATGAAGTCGTTGGCCTGCTCGACCGCCATCTGCGCCTGCGCATAGGCCGGCTGCAGGACGGTTGCCTTGATGCCGCCCGCGGTGATGGAGTCGCGCACGTCGTTCGATCCGTCGAAGCCGACGACGATGACGTCCTTGCGGTTTGCCGCGACCAGCGCCGCATAGGCGCCCATCGCCATGGTGTCATTGCCGGAAATGACGCCCTTGATATCCGGGTTGGCCTGGAGGATCGATTCCATCTTGGAATACGCTTCCGTCTGGCTCCAGTTTGCCGACTGCTGGGCGACCATCTTCAGATCCGGATAATCGTCGATGACGTCGTGATAGCCCTTCGAGCGAATGCCGGCATTGGTATCGGATTCCTTGCCGACCAGCTCGACGAAATTGCCCTTCTCGCCCATCAGCTTGACGAATTCCTGCGCACCGAGCTGGGCGCCCTGGTAGTTGTTGGAGACGATCTGCGCCACGGCGACGCCGGTGGCATTGATCTCGCGATCGATCAGAAACGACGGCACGCCCGCGTCCTTGGCCTTCTGCACGGCAGCGACAGTGGCGTCGGCGCCGGCATTGTCGAGGATGATCGCCTTGGCGCCACGGCCGATCGCGGTGTCGATCAATTCGGACTGCTTGTTGGCATCGTCGTCATGGACGAGCACAAGCGCTTCGTAGCCGAGTTCCTTGGCCTTGGCTTCGGCGCCGACGGCTTCCGCCTTGAAGAACGGATTGTCGTGCGACGGCGTGATGATGGCAATGAGGTCGGCTGCATAGGCGGGTACCGCCGTGCCAAGCGCCAGCATGCCGGCGAACGCCGCAAGTGTCATTCTGCGTGTGAGTTTCATGATGTCCTCCCGTTTGAAAAATTGCCTTGATCAATCAAGGCCTCTGCATTCGAATTCGTCGCGCAACGCGGGCCGCCGATCGGTTCAGGCTGAATGCCGTTGCCGGCTTCCCAAACTTTCGTTGCTCCCCGCCCCTCCACCCGTCCAGGCTCGAACTTCCAGCGAAACCTTGTGAATCCGAGTCAACAACAGCTAAGCCAACTGGTATGATGAGTCAATCACTAATTGAGGTGACATCCCCCATCGAGGCACTCCGGCCAGCGCCCGACTCGGCCTGTCTCAGGTAATGCGCCGAATGCTCGCGGCGATCTCTTCCGGCTCGAACACCCGCTTCCAGTCGTCGCGCATCAGCACCGGCTTGCCGAATTCGATCGCCTTGTTGCAGGCATCCGAGAATACGCCCTTGGTCTCGCCGAAAATCACGGCGCCGAGCACGTTCATGTGGCCGAGCAGGAAGTCGAGCGCCGCCTGTTGGTCGACGCCACGCGCGACGACCTCGTCGACGGCTTCCTTCATGACGACAAGCAGTGACGCGCACACCGTCTCCGATAAACCGGGCTCCAGCAGCGCCATCTGCTCGACGGTGACACGGTGCGAGCGCATGACCGGCGCCCAGATGATTTTCGCGACCGCCTCGCCCTTGGCGTAGTCCGCTTCCGGCCCCTGCATCAGCGCGCTGACCATATGCTGCTTGGCCTTGACGCCGCCAAAATAATCCTTCTTGGCCGCCATGTCGGTCTCGTCGTTGAAGATCGGCGGATGACAGGGATGGGTGACGAAATAGGTCAGGTCCGGCCGGTTGGGCAGATGGCCGGCGAAGGGTGCGGCCGCGTCGAGCACTATCACCATCGTGCCAGGCGCGAGCTTGCTCTCGATATCAGCCGCCACCTTGCCGATATGCGTGTCGGGAACGGCCAGGATGACGATATCCGCCCCGTCGAGCGCCGCATCGGCACTGACCGCGTCGAAGCCCAGTCCGGTCTTCAGCCGCTCGCGGCCGGCCTCGCTGACCTCGACATGGCGTACCGTGTAGGGCGATCCGCGAAAATTGGTCGACAGGCGGTAACCCATTTTGCCGCCGGCACCGAACAGCGCAATCGTCGTCATCTATCCCTACTCCCGCATTAAACGACGGCCGCGCCGATCGTCATGTTATTAACTGGTATAATCACCTTACCACGAATTGAGGAGTTGAACAGGGCTTTGATGAGCGGCTATACGGGCGCCCGTTTGGATTCCGTCCGCACGATTTCCGCGGTGGCGGTCGAGAATTCAACCAAGCCAGAGCGCCGTTGCCTTTCCAGACGTTCGATGCCCGCGTTAGAAGCCTCCAGGTCCATTTTTGCGGGGGCTCGGTCGCGAGGTGACGGTGGGGGGCCACCAGCAAGGCGAAGCGCGTCCGCGCGGTCCGGTCGCGTTTTCGGGCCGTGAGTTCTCGCGGCGATTTGGCGAAGGGCTATAGAGAGCGCTTCGCCGGGGTTCCGGCGAGCCAAATCACTTCTAGTCGATCATGCCGACAATTATTTGTAGCTTCCCGGGTCCTTGGCTTTCTCCGCCCGACAGCTGTCCGTGCGTTGCGCCGCCGTGCGGAAAGCGCCTTCATAAAACCTGATGGCTCTCTTGAATTTGGGGGGATTGGGCATCGGGTGTTTATCTTGCACATCGTACAAGATGTATATCGCCGTTATTTTGGATTTTCCGTCTGGAGTCAGCTGCAGCGCCGGGCATCGCGTCGTAACGGCGATGACGTTAGCTGACCATGTTACGACCAATTTCAACTGGGCGTCGGACAGCCCGGCCAGATAGTTGATGTTTTTTTGATAGGCAGGGTCGATGTGTCGTCGATTATCTTTTGCAGACGCAGCGGAAGACAGGACACCTACCACGCCGAGTATAATCAATATGCATTTCAAAAGCTGCCTCCCCCAATGTTATGGCCATCTCGACCACGGCATTGTCCGTCCCCACAAAGCAGGTTGAAACAAGTCAATTCGAAAAGCAATTGGAGTTCGCGACCTTATACGGATCACCGCACCTTCAGAACCCGGTTGCTCGCGGACGCCCTTCTTCAACCAGGTGAAACCGGTAGCGGTCGCGCACGAACTCGTTGAAAAATTGCCCTTTCGAGAAGGCGGCCCGGAACGCCGCATAGGTCTCGGGCTCGACCTCTTCATAGTCGTAGCGGGCTCCGCTCGGGACGAACCAGACCGAGAGGATTTTCGTCGACGGGTCGTAATGGGTGTTGCGGATGGCGGTGGACGGCATGTCGAAATCCTGCTTCGTCCCCAAATCTTTCGCCCCAAATCCTGCTTCGAACATGCGTAATGCCGCAACGATGCGGAGGTTCCGAGAGGGAGGCGCACCACACCACCGAAATCTTGCCCGGGCGGCGAGGCTTCCTATCTCTCCGTCAGATGTCACAGACGAAATCCAGCACAACAGCGTATGCCAGCCAGGGCGATCTCTTCGGCGCGGCCGACACGCTGCCGGAAGGATTTTCCTACCGGCCGGGCCTGATCACAACGGATGAAGAGGCGGAACTGGTCCGTCACCTCAATGAACTGTCCTTCAAGCCCTTCGATTTCCACGGCCATCTTGCCAACCGGCAAGTGGCCGGTTTCGGCCTGCGCTACGACTACGACCGGCGCCAGGTCGTCGAAGCGCCGCCCATACCTCAATTCCTGCTGCCGCTCCGCGACAAGGTCGCGGACTTTGCCGGCCGGTCCGCCACAGAGTTCGCGCAGGTGCTGATCAACGAGTATCCGCCGGGCGCGGGCATAGGTTGGCATCGCGACAAGCCGCATTTCGATCTCGTCGCCGGCGTCTCGCTGCTGGCGCCCTGCAGCTTTCGGCTGCGCCGCAAAAACGGCTCGAAATGGGATCGCGAGACGATCGAGGTCGAACCGAGGTCCCTCTATCTCATGGACGGTCCGGCGCGCCACGAGTGGGAGCACAGCATTCCGCCGGTCGCCGGTCACCGCTATTCCATCACGCTGCGCACTCTTAAATAGGCGATACTCCAAGCCACGCAGCAGCCGCTCTGGAAGGCCGAGCGCTGTTGTGCTTCGATTGCACATGAGCGTTGACCGCAGCAGAATTTTAGTTACCCGCGTAGCGCCCTTTCTGTGGGCATGCCTGTCCTGCCTGCTGGCTCTGCAGTGGCTCGTCGACCTTGGCATGGTCGGCTTTCCCGACGGATACATAACGCCCTATGCGAGAGCAACGAGCACGCTGTTGCATGTCCTTGTCTGGGCGTGCCTGGCTCAAAGTCTCTACTTCGCTTGCCGAGCCTTGCTTGGCAAACGCTTCGAGCCTGCTCCTCTCTTCCTGCAAATCCTGATCGCCGCCGCACTGACTGTCGTGCCGGCATTCATCGTAAAACACTGTCCGCGGTCTCAGGTATGCAGCAACATCTATGAAGCGCTCACGAATACGATGATGGACGACGGCACCGGCGGATGACGTTGTGTCTCCAGTAACTGACGAGAGTTAGAACTTTGGCGTCGCGCCGCGCGGTGGCGGTAAAACCTGGAGGAACCATGCGAAAGATCCTGGCATCGATGCTGCTGTTCGCGGCAGCGCTATCTGCAAACCCCGCTCGGGCGCTGGACAGTACCATCCCGCCGGTTGTCGTCACACCGCTTGCCGATCGCAGCCAGACGGCGTCCGGCCAGCCGATCGTGCTGCCGCAGAAAAATGTCCAGGTCCTGGTTTCAACCTATGACATTGCGGTCGGTGCCACTCTGCCGGTGCACAAGCACCCGTTTGCCCGCTACGCCTATGTCGAGGCCGGGACACTCAAAGTGACGAATGTCGAGACCGGCAACAGCAACACCTACAAGACGGGCGATTTCATCATCGAGATGATCGGCCAGTGGCACCAGGCCACCAACATCGGCGACGGCCCGGTCAAGCTGCTGGTCATCGACCAGGTCGAACAAGGCGCCAAGAACACGGTGCTGCGCCAGTAATTGCGGATCGGCCGGGTTGCCGGGCTGGCCCAAGCAGCGACTGGCTGTTCCGGCTTCCCCACCAACCGAGCCGATGCTAGGGCTGGCCGTCATGCAATCATGAAGGATCGCCCCTTGGCCGGAAATGCTCGCCCTCTGATCGAAATCTGCGTCGAAGGCATCGATGGACTGCTGGCTGCGCAGGCCGCCGGCGCCGACCGGGTCGAGCTCTGCGCCAGCCTGGTCGAAGGCGGCATCACGCCCAGCCTCGGCACGGTGCGCGCCGCACTCGAGAGCGCGACAATTCCCTTCCATGTCATCGTGCGGCCGCGCGGCGGCGATTTCCTCTACAGCGAGGCCGAATACAGCTCGATGCTCGCCGATGTCGCAGCGCTTCGTGACCTCGGCGTCGCCGGTGTCGTCGTCGGTTGCCTCAATGCCGACGGCACCATCGATGAAACCCGCATGGGCGCACTGGTCGATGCCGCCGGTCCGCTCGCCGTCACCTGCCACCGCGCCTTCGACATGACGCGCGACCCGGCCGAGGCGCTGGAAGCGCTGATCCGCTGCAAGGTCGGCCGCGTGCTGACCAGCGGCCAGAGGGAAACCGCGGTGGAAGGCGCCGGCCTGTTGGCGGATCTCGTCCGCCAGGCCGACGGCCGCATCATCATCCTCGGCTGCGGCGCGCTGGACCCCGAAAACATCGCCGGGGTGCTGGCATCAACCGGGCTGACGGAACTGCATTTCGCCGCGCTCAAGGACGTACCGAGCGCCATGGCCTACCGCAACCCGCAAGTCGGCATGGGCGGCGGCGATCTGGACCGCGAATACCGCACCACAGTCACCGATGGGGCGCTGGTTGCCGCGACGATTGCGGCGGCCAGAGCATGATGAGCGAAGCCGTGACTGGGCCGTCGCCGATCAGCCGTGTCTCGCCTCAGGACGAAGCGGCCATCCTCGCACTCAACAATGAGCACGCCGCCGAACTGTCATGGCTCGAGCCCGAACGGCTGTCTTTCCTGCTTGGCGAAGCGTTTTACGTCAGGCGCATCGGCGCGCTCGAAGCCTTCATCATGACCTTCGACCAGAATGCGGCCTACGACAGCCCGAATTTCCTCTGGTTCCGCGAGCGCTATCCACGTTTCGTCTATGTCGACCGTGTCGTCGTCGCGGCGCAAGCACGCGGCCGCGGCCATGCCCGCCGGCTCTACGAGGATCTGTTCGGGGAAGTCGCCCGCGCGGGCCACAGCATCGTCACCTGCGAGGTGAATGCCGAACCGCCCAATCCCGCTTCGGACGCCTTCCATGCGGCGCTTGGCTTTGCCGAGGTCGGTGACGCGGTGATCCATGGCGGCAAGAAGGCGGTGCGCTACTACCTCAAGGAGATCGCCGGCTGATGGGTCGCTGGCTGATGATCGGCAAGCAGATCGCCACGGCGGCATAAGATTAGGAGTCCGTAGCCCTCACCAATTCCGGTTCAGCCAGGCCCGCGCGGGCTTCTCGACCAGATAGTAGCTGCATAGTGCACAGGCGAAGACAGCCGCCAGCATCGGGATCGGCGCACTGCCCTGCTCGGCGACGAATTTGTAGAAGGGCTGTTGCCAGAGATAGAGCGAGTATGACCACAGCCCGATCATCACCATCGGCCTGGACGATAGCAGGCCGGTCAGGTGCCGGCTGCTGGTGTCCAGCGTATTGACGGCAAGCGCCAGCAACGGCACCGCCAGTAGGTAATGGATCGGCGTCGGGACCGGATCGAGGAACAGCAATATAGCCGCCGCCGCCGACACGAGGCTGACATAGGGGCTCTTCAGGAATGCCGGCAGCCGGTCATCGTGCTTGAGCAGGCAGATCGATGCCGACAGCAGGATCGAGGCGATATGCACATCGGTGCGCCAATAGCTGTGCTCGTAATCCATGCCGAGTGCCCAGTACGAAATGGCGCCATTGGCCATCGCCAGCAGCGACAGCGTCACCAGCAGCCGAACGACATTACCCCGCCCGGTCACCACCACGCTGATCAGCGCCAGGATGATGTAGGCATGCTCTTCCACGCATAGCGACCAGATGTGGTCGAGCGCGCCGGCGCGGGTGATGAGAATTCCGGCATAGTTGTAGGTGAATGTCAGCGCCGTCAGCGCCGCCTTCCATTTGAAGCCGATAAAGGTGCCGGAGAGCCCGATCATGGCTGATGTCACGAACACCAGCAGCGCGGGATAGATGCGCGAAAAGCGGCGCTTGAAGAATTTTTTCAGCGGAAAGCGTTCGATGAACAGTATCTCGCCCATCAGCCGGCCTGAGAGCACGAAGAAGAACTCGACGCCGAGCACGCCGAGATTGATCCCGGGAACGGGGAAGAAATGGCCGATCAGCACCAGTGCGATCGAAAGCCCGCGCCAGCCATCGAGATAGGCCAGTCTTGCTCTGGCTGCTTTGTCGGCTGTGGCCCGCGGCAGGGCAACAGACGCTGCGGAGATGTCGGCCATGCCGATCCTCTACGACGCAAGATCTTGGCGCAGCTCACACCGCCGCGCGCAGAATCCACCCCGTGTTCCGCCAAGCTATACATATTGCAGTGCAATATCAGATTGTGCAAGTGCGAGAATGGGGCTGGGCAGTCCCTTGGGAAGTATGCGCCTGTTCTTGCACGGGAATTACCTGAAACAACGGATTTGCGCGTGGCAGCGAACCCGCAAGGACTGGGCAGTTACAGCCCGCCGCAGACGAACAAAGGGGCCGCGATGGCCCCTTTCCTTGTCAGTAGCTTTATGATGTCAGGCGTTGGCTGCCGCCACCGCGCGCTTGGCCATCACGGCGATCAAATTGGCACGGTATTCGGCCGAAGCGTGGAGGTCGGTCATCAAATTCTTCGCCGGCACTTTCACGCCGTCGAGCGCCGATGCGGCAAAATTTTTCGCCAGTGCGGCTTCGATCTCCTTCGAGCGGAACACGCCGTCATCGCCGGCACCGGTAACGGCAACGCTGACCCCGTCCTTGCCCTTGGCCACGAACACGCCGACGATCGCATAGCGCGAGGCCGGGTTGCGGAATTTTTCGTAAGCAGCCTTGGCCGGCGCGGTAAAACTCACCGCGGTGATGATCTCGCCTTCTTTCAGCGCCGTTTCGAACAGGCCGGTGAAGAATTTCGCGGCTGAAATCTCGCGCTTGTTGGTGACGATGGTGGCGCCCAGCGCCAAGAGCGCCGCCGGATAATCGGCGGCTGGGTCGTTGTTGGCGACCGAGCCGCCGATCGTGCCCTTGTGGCGCACCGCCGGATCGCCAATCAGCGACGCAAGGTGCGCAAGCGCCGGACAGGCCTTCCGCAGCTTCTCGTCATTGGCGACGTCGTAATGGGTTGTGGCGGCGCCGATGGTGACGGTCTTGCCCGACACCTTGACGCCTTGCAGTTCCTTGATCCGCGACAGGTCGATCAGGTCGGAGGGTGCGGCGAGCCGCGTCTTCATCGCCGGGATCAGCGTCATGCCGCCTGACAAAAGCCTGGCGTCGCCGCTCTTCACCAGCTTGGCGGCGTCGGCGACCGAGGCGGCGCGGTGGTAGTTGACTGCGTACATGGGATCCTCCCCTGAAGTGGTTAGGCAGTAGTGAGTAGGGAGTAGGGAATAGGGACGCTGTCATCTCCGGTAATGCCCATTCCCTACTCACTACTCCCTACTCACTCATTTCTTCGCCCTAATCGCCGCCCACACCGTCGACGGCGAGGCCGGCATGGCGATGTCCACAATCCCCAAAGCGTCGGTGATGGCGTTGATGACCGCCGGCGGCGAGCCGATGGCGCCGGCCTCGCCACAGCCCTTGATGCCAAGCGGATTGCTCGGACACGGCGTGTTCGAGGTCGACACCTTGAATGACGGCAGGTCGTCCGCGCGGGGCATGGTGTAGTCCATGTAGCTCGCCGTCAAAAGCTGCCCGCTATCGTCATAGTGAGCGCCTTCCAGCAGCGCCTGGCCGATGCCCTGGGCGATGCCGCCATGCACCTGGCCCTCGACGATCATCGGGTTGATGATGTTGCCGAAATCGTCCGCCGCAACGAACTGGACGATCTCGGTCGTGCCGGTTTCCGGATCGATCTCGACCTCGCAGATGTAGCAGCCCGCCGGGAAAGTAAAGTTCGCCGGATCGTAGAAGGCGGTTTCCTTCAGTCCCGGCTCCATGCCTGCCGGCAGATTGTGAGCGGTGTAGGCGGCAAGCGCCACCTGGAACCAGGGCAGGCTCTTGTCGGTGCCGGCAACCTTGACCTCGCCATTCTCGATGACGATGTC
Organism: Mesorhizobium sp. M0772; assembly: GCF_040320135.1. NCBI lineage: Bacteria > Pseudomonadati > Pseudomonadota > Alphaproteobacteria > Hyphomicrobiales > Phyllobacteriaceae > Mesorhizobium > Mesorhizobium sp. M0772. Next base: position 48,428 of record NZ_JAMYPB010000045.1, read on the forward strand.
GCCCTCGTCGGCCTCGAGCAGATGGGCGGCGATTTTCTTGGCCTTGGCCTCGACCTTGTCGAGCGCCTTGGCAATTGCCGACATGCCGACCGCGCCCGAGCGCGAGCCGTAGGTGCCCATACCCATCTGCACCTTGTCGGTATCTCCATGGACGATCGAGACCGAGTCCAGTGGCACGCCAAAACGCTGGTTGACGAGTTGCGCGAAGGTCGTCTCATGGCCCTGGCCATGGCTGTGCGAGCCGGTCAGCACCTCGATCGTGCCGACGGCATTGACCCGCACCTCGGCCGATTCCCACAGACCGACGCCGGCGCCGAGCGAACCGACCGCCGCCGACGGCGCGATGCCGCAGGCCTCGATATAGCAGCTCATGCCGATGCCGCGCAGTCTGCCCTGGCTGGCGGCCGCCGCTTTGCGCTTGGCAAAGCCGGCATAGTCGGACGCCTGTGTCGCCGCATCGAGTGAAGCTCCATAGTCGCCGGCGTCATAGTTCATGATGACCGGCGTCTGGTGCGGAAACTCGGTGATGAAATTGATGCGCCGCAACTCCGCCGGAGAGACCCCAAGTTCACGCGCGGCGGTCTCCATTGTCCGTTCGAGCAGATACGTGGCTTCCGGCCGCCCTGCCCCGCGATAGGCATCGACGGGTGCCGTGTTGGTGTAGACGGTGCGCACATTGGCGTGGATCGTCGGGATGTTGTACTGGCCCGACAGCAGCGTCGCGTAGAGATAGGTCGGCACGCAAGACGAGAACAGCGACATGTAGGCGCCGAGATTGGCGATGGTGTCGACTTTGAAGCCGGTGATCTTGTTGTTCTTGTCGAACGCCATTTCGACCGTCGAGACATGGTCGCGGCCATGTGCGTCGGTGAGGAAGCTTTCGGTGCGGTCGGCGACCCATTTGACCGGCACGCCGGTCTTCTTCGACGCCCAAAGGCAGACGATCTCTTCGGGATAGATGTAGATCTTCGAGCCGAAGCCGCCGCCGACATCGGGCGCAATGACGCGCAGTTTGTTTTCCGGTGCGACATTGTAGAAGGCGCTCATCACCAGCCGCGCGACATGCGGGTTCTGCGACGTCGTCCAGCAGGTAAAATGGTCCTCGGCCTTGTCGTAATGGCCAAGGGCCGCGCGCGGCTCCATGGCGTTGGGAACCAGCCGGTTGTTGACGATCTTCATGCGGGTGACATGGGCCGCCGCCTGGATCGCCGCGTCGGTCGCCTTGGCATCGCCGATCTCCCAGTCGAAGATAAGATTGTCCTCGGCTTCGGCATGGACCTGCGGCGCACCTTTTTGCAGCGCCTTGGTGGCATCGACCACCGCCTTCAATTCCTTGTAGGTGATCTCGACCGCTTCGGCCGCGTCGCGGGCCTGGCCCTTGGTTTCCGCCACCACGATGACGACCGCATCGCCGACATAGCGCACCTTGTCGACCGCCAGCGGCGACCACGCGCCCATCTTCATCGGCGAGCCGTCCTTGGAATGGATCATCCAGCCGCAGATCAGGTTGCCGATGCCGTCGGCCTTGAGCTCCTTGCCGGTCAAGACGCCGATGACGCCGGGCATCGCCTGCGCTCGTCTGACGTCGATCTTCTTGATCTGAGCATGCGCGTGCGGGCTGCGCACGAAAGCGGCATGCTTCATGCCGGGAACCACCATGTCCTCGACAAAGCGGCCGGCGCCGGTGATGAAGCGTTTGTCTTCCTTGCGCACGACCCGAGCGCCGATACCTTCAATGCCCATAGGAATTCCTCCGGAATTTAAGGGAATAGCAGTAGGGAGTTAGGCAGTAGGGAAAGAGCACGCGGTGTCGTATCGCCGTTTTGCCCTACTCCCTATTACCTACCACCTATCCCCTAAGCTGCCTGTTTCGCCCTGCCCTTCGGCACCTTCGCCATCGTCTGCGATGCGGCGAGGATCGCCTTGACGATGTTGTGGTAGCCGGTGCAGCGGCAGATGTTGCCTTCGAGCTCGGCGCGCACCGTCGCCTCGTCGAGGCCTTCGGGATGGCGCGCGACCATGTCGGTCGCGGTCATGATCATGCCCGGCGTGCAGAAGCCGCATTGCAGCCCATGATGTTCCTTGAACGCGGCCTGCATCGGATGCAGGTCGCCGCCATTGGCAAGCCCCTCGATCGTCACCACGGTCGACCCGGAGGCCTGCACGGCCAGCATCGAACAGGACTTCACTGCCCTGCCGTCGACATGCACGACGCAGGCGCCGCATTGAGAGGTGTCACAACCGACATGCGTTCCGGTGAGACCAAGATTTTCGCGCAGGAAATGAACCAGAAGCGTTCGGTCCTCGGCAGCGCCGCTGATCCGTTTTCCGTTCACGACAAACGAAACGTCCGACATGCATCCTCCCTGGGTATGACCTTGGTAGTCATGCTGCCGATGCGGCTTTGGCGCTCGGCCATGCGCTATTGGTACACTGCACAAAGCGCAAAAAACACACGGCGCTCATTGTACTTTCGGTCATGGAGAAACGAAAATCACGGGCCTGTCCGCCCCATTGCCAAAGAGCGAATAGGGGGCAACAATGCCCTCGACGCCAGCGCGCCGAGAGACATAAAACGGGCGCGCGCAGGAAGCGTCGGAGGATATCGGGAGGAAGCCTCTGGCCAGTTCACGGACGAGCTATGCATCCGGTTTGTCGGCGCTCACCACCGACGAGCCCGACGCCGATGCATTCGCCCTGGCGGTCGCCGTCGAGGCCGCAGCCATCGATGCCGGCTTTGCCCTGCTGTTCTTCTCCCAGAGCTTGTTTGACGCGAGCGTCCTTTCGCAAGGGCTGAAGACCCACGCGCCGACGCTGGCCTACGCCGCTTGCTCGACCGCCGGCGAGATCACCCCCCAGGGCCTGGAGGAAGGCCATGTGCTGGCGCTGCTCTTTCCCTCCGCGTCGTTTTCGGCGGTCAGCACCATGGTCGACAATCTCTCCTCGTCGGGAATGGACAGGATCACTGATGAAGTCGAGGGCTTGCGGCGGTTGCTGCGCGGACGCACCGGCAGTTGCCATGCCAAAAGCACCTTCGCGCTCTGCTTCATCGACGGCCTGTCCTTTGCCGAGGAAGCTGTAACCTCGGCCATCCATTGGGGGCTGGACGACATCCCGCTGATCGGCGGTTCGGCGGGCGACGATTTGAAATTCGAAACCACCAGGCTGATTTCGAACGGCAAGGTTGCGTCCGACAGCGCCATCATTGTGCTGATATCAACCGAGATCCCGTTCCATGTCTTCAAGACCGACAATTTCATCCCAACCGACGAGAAGCTGGTGGTGACGTCATCCGATCCGGACCACCGCACCGTGCGCGAATTCAACGCCACCAACGCGGCTGAGGAATATGCAGCCTCGGTCGGCATCGTTGCGCAGAACCTGACGCCGATGAGCTTCGCTTCGCACCCGGTGGTGGTGAAAGTGGGTGGCGAATTTTACTGCCGCTCGATCCAGAAGATGCATCCCGACGGCTCGCTGTCATTCTTCTGCGCCATAGACGACGGCGTCGTGCTGTCCATCGCCCAGCCCAAGGACATGGTGGAATCCACGCGCGCCGCACTGCGCGACGTCGAGCAACGGCTCGGCGGCATCGACATGATCCTCGGCTTCGATTGCGTGCTGCGCCGGCTCGATGCGCGCAACCGCCAGGTGTTCCGCGACATTTCGGAGCTCTACCGGGTCAACAATGTCATCGGCTTCGGCACCTATGGCGAACAGTACCGCTCGATGCATCTGAACCAAACCTTCACCGGCATCGCCTTCGGCGAACGCCAGGCGGCGGAATAGCCCATGCCGCTCAGGGACATCGACGACGTCGACAGGCTGAAGAAGATCAACGCCGCTCTGGTCAGCCGCGTCGAGCGCTCGATGGACCAGCAAGGCAATGCCTTCTCGCTGTTCCAGACCGCGATTTCACTTGAAAACCGGGTGCGCATCCGCACCGAGGAACTGCACTCGACCTTGCGCCGGCTCGAACAGTCGAACATCGACCTCAGCGCCGCCAAGGAAAACGCCGAGCTGGCAAACCTGTCCAAGACCAGGTTCCTGGCCGCCGCCAGCCATGACGTGCTGCAGCCGCTGAACGCCGCCCACCTCTCGGTCTCGGCACTGGCCGAAGTGCAGACCAGCGACGAGGGCAAGAAACTCGTCCGTCAGGTCGAGCGCTCGCTGGAGACGATGGAAGACCTGTTGCGCACGCTGCTCGACATTTCCAAGCTCGACGCCGGCGTGGTCCAGCCCGACATTGGCGACGTCAATCTGGAGACGCTGTTTTCGTCGCTGCGCTCGGATTTCAAGCCGGTTGCCAAGCTGAAGGGGCTGACACTGAAATTCCGCCCGGTCAGCGCCGTGGTGCGTTCGGACCGCACGCTTTTGCGCCGCATCCTGCAGAACATCCTGTCCAATGCGCTGCGCTATACCCGCTCGGGCGGCGTGCTGGTCGGCACCAGGCATCGCGGCGACACCATCCGCATCGATGTCGCCGACACCGGCTGCGGCATTCCCGACGACCAGCGCGAGGCGGTGTTCGAGGAATTCCATCGCGGCTCCGCCATTCCGGCCGATACCGGAATTTCCGGCGGCGGGCTGGGGCTGGGCCTTGCCATCGTGCGGCGCATGGCCGCCGCGCTCGGCCATCCCGTGACGTTCTCCTCGAAGGTAGGGCGCGGCACCATCTTCCACATCGACGTGCCGGTCGGCATCGGCGCCAGCGCCGACGCCATCGCCAGCCTTGCCGAGATGGAGCGTCCGCGCGGCTACGGTCTGTTCGGCACCAAGGTGCTGCTGGTCGAAAACGACGCCGACGTGTTGCAGGCGATGACCTTCCTGCTCGAGCGCTGGCAGTGCCTGGTGCGCGCCGCGACCTCGACCGAGGCTGCGGTCAGCCTGCTTGGCGACACCGACTGGGTGCCCGACATCGTCATTGCCGACCAGCATCTCGATGACGGCGACCTCGGCACCGCCACCATCGCCGAAGTCCGCGATTATCTCGGCCGCGCCGTGCCGGCGTTGATTGTCACCGCCGACGGATCGGAGGCCGTCGCCAAAGCAGCCCGCGCCGCCGGCATCGAGCTGATGCGCAAGCCGCTGAAACCAGCGCAACTAAGGGCGTTGCTGGCGCATCTGCTGGCTTGAGCCCCATACCCTCCCCTCGATGGGGAGGGTCGGCGCGCCGCGCCGGGGCGGGGGGCCGCCCCAACCGAGGCCCCCCCCCCCCCGCCGGCGGGCGACACGCCCCCCCCCCACAGGAGGGG
>NZ_JAMYPB010000046.1:0-53320 GCF_040320135.1 Mesorhizobium sp. M0772
CCGCCCCCGACCCCCGCGCCGGGCCAACGCTGTGGGCCGCGCGCGGCTTCGCCCCCCTCCCGAGCAACGGCCCCGGCGCCACGCGGTCGGCCGGCCTGCCCGCGGCGGCGCGCGAGGCGCGCTACCGGTTGCTGGCCGAGGCAGCGCAGGCGCAAGGCATTGGTGTGATCGTAACCGGCCACACCGCCGACGACCAGGCCGAGACCGTCCTGATGCGAGCCGCGCGGAATGACGGGCGAGAGCTTGCAGGCCGAGGTCTCGCCGGCATGGCGCCTGCCACCCTCTATGACTGGCGGATCTGGATCGCGCGGCCGCTGCTCGGCGCTCGGCGCGCGGCGTTGCGCGCCTTCCTGCAGCGCGAACATGTCGGCTGGGTCGAGGATCCGACCAACATCGACACGAATTTCGAACGCCCGCGCATCCGCGCCGTGCTCGGCGAAGACCGGAGCGGGCAGCGTTTTGCCGAAGCGATCGGCCTGGCCAGGCGGGCCGCCGGCGAGCGCGAACAACTCGGTCGCCGCGCCGCCGCCCTGATCGGTGAATTTGCCAGCCGGCCGGCGAGGGGTCTCATCCGTCTCGATCCCGGTCTTGCCGAAGCTGACGACACGCGAGCCTCGGTCTATGCGCTGCGTGTCCTGCTGGCGGCGACGGGCGGCACCGCCTTGTTGCCGGACCAGGCGCGCGGCGAAGCGCTGTTCGAGCAAATGCGGGCCGGTCGGCTTTGCGCCACATTGTCGCGGGCGGTCGTCGATATCAGGCGAAACGGCATCTTCCTGCGCCGTGAATCGCGCGACCTGCCGCGTTCCGCGCCGATAGCTGGCACTCTGCTTTGGGACGGTCGCCGGCGGATCACGCCAGACATCGAAGCCGGGGCGATCACATTGGGCGACAGTCCGGGTGCATGGTTGATCGCGCCGCTTGGCGCCGCTGCCGCCGCCAGAACGCCGATTGCCGGGGATGGCGCGCCGCCAAGCCTTGTGCGCGCCGCCCTGGCTGCGGAACCGGCGCTATGGCGCGGCGGCGAATGCCTTGGTTTTGCAGGGGATGTAGCGGCGGCGGCGGCAATCGCCGTCAGTCCCGCCGTTGCGCCCTTTGCCCGTTTTCTGCCGTGCTTCGATCTGGTGTTGGCGCAGGCCGTGGCCGAGTTGATCGGCGCACCGCCTGTCCCGGCTTGCCCTTTGGCCGCCACAGTGCCGGTTGATCATGGCGCGAAAGCTTAACCCAGACGTGCTGTTATGCTTGGCAAGGGGGGGCGCTCTCCCTATGTTAGGCGCAAGTTTCCTCTCATGACGCGTGTCCCAGCGGGCACCAACGGGACAATTGATGAATCCGAATTATCGCAATCTCGCGCTCTGGGCGATCATAGCGGTCCTGCTCATTGCTCTCTTCAATCTGTTCCAGACGCCGCAGACTCGCGGGGCCTCGACCGACGTTCCCTATTCGCAGTTCCTGCAAGAGGTCGCGGCCGGCCGGGTCAAGACGGTGGTCATTGCCGGCGCCCGCATCACGGGCACCTACGCCGACAACGCCAATGGCTTCCAGACCTATTCGCCTGGCGATCCGCAGCTGGTCTCGCGGCTGCAGGACAAGAACGTCACCATCAATGCGCGGCCTGAGTCGGACGGTTCCAACTCGCTGTTCAGCTATCTGATCTCCTACCTGCCGATGATCCTGATCCTTGGCGTGTGGATATTCTTCATGCGCCAGATGCAGTCCGGCTCCGGCCGCGCCATGGGTTTCGGCAAGTCGAAGGCCAAGCTTCTCACTGAGGCGCATGGCCGCGTCACCTTCCAGGATGTCGCCGGCGTCGACGAGGCCAAGGAAGATCTGGAAGAGATCGTCGAGTTCCTGCGCGATCCGCAGAAGTTCCAGCGCCTCGGCGGCAAGATCCCGCGCGGCGTGCTTCTGGTCGGCCCTCCTGGCACCGGCAAGACGCTGCTTGCGCGCTCGGTCGCCGGCGAGGCCAATGTGCCGTTCTTTACCATTTCGGGTTCCGACTTCGTCGAGATGTTCGTCGGCGTCGGCGCAAGCCGTGTCCGCGACATGTTCGACCAGGCCAAGAAGAATGCTCCCTGCATCATCTTCATCGACGAAATCGACGCTGTGGGCCGCCATCGCGGCGCCGGCCTCGGCGGTGGCAATGACGAGCGCGAGCAGACGCTGAACCAGCTGCTGGTCGAGATGGACGGCTTCGAGTCCAACGAGAGCATCATCCTGATCGCCGCCACCAACCGGCCCGACGTGCTCGATCCGGCGTTGCTGCGTCCGGGTCGCTTCGACCGCCAGGTGGTGGTGCCGAACCCCGACATCGTCGGCCGCGAGAAGATCCTCAAGGTGCATGTGCGCAACGTGCCGCTGGCACCGAATGTCGACCTCAAGGTAATCGCACGCGGCACGCCGGGCTTCTCGGGCGCCGACCTGATGAACCTTGTCAATGAATCCGCTCTGATGGCGGCGCGCCGCAACAAGCGCCTTGTCACCATGGCCGAGTTCGAGGACGCCAAGGACAAGATCATGATGGGCGCCGAGCGCCGCTCGTCGGCCATGACCCAGGCCGAAAAGGAACTCACGGCCTATCACGAGGCCGGCCACGCCATCCTGGCGCTCAACGTGCCGTCGGCCGATCCGCTGCACAAGGCGACCATCATCCCGCGCGGTCGCGCGCTCGGCATGGTCATGCAACTGCCGGAAGGCGACCGCTATTCGATGAGCTACAAATACATGATCTCGCGGCTTGCCATCATGATGGGCGGCCGCGTCGCAGAGGAGTTCAAGTTCGGCAAGGAGAACATCACCTCCGGCGCGTCCTCGGACATCGAGCAGGCGACAAAGCTGGCGCGCGCCATGGTCACGCGCTGGGGCTTCTCCGACAAGCTCGGCCACGTCGCCTATGGCGACAACCAGGAAGAGGTTTTCCTCGGCCATTCGGTGGCGCGCACGCAGAACGTCTCGGAAGAGACTGCGCAGATCATCGACGCCGAAGTACGCCGCCTGATCGACGAGGCCTATGTCACGGCCAAATCCATTCTGACCAAGAAGAAGAAGGAATGGATCGCTCTGGCGCAGGGCCTGCTCGAATACGAGACGCTTTCGGGCGAAGAGATCAAGCAGCTGATCGCCGGGCAGAAGCCCGCGCGAGATTTGGGGGATGATACCCCCACAAGCCGCGGCTCGGCTGTGCCGAAGTCCGGCCGCCGCAAGAAGGGTCCCGAGCCCGAAGGCGGCATGGAGCCTCAGCCGTCGAGCTGAGCTGACATCATGTGATCCAAGAAAACGCCGCGGCTTCGATCCGCGGCGTTTTGCTGTTCAGGGTTGATCAAAGAGCATGCGGGGCGGATGCATTTGCTTTGCCGGGGCGCACACCGTCAGTCCGGCCAGCATGTTGCTTGCCCCATCTGGCCAGCGGGATCAGGGCATTGTCCAGCTCGATGCCGAATTCGGTAATCGAGTATTCGACCCTCGGCGGCACCTCGGGAAAGATTTCGCGATGGACGATGCCGTCGGCCTCCATTTCGCGCAGCTGTTGGATCAGCATCTTTTCGCTGATGTCAGGCACCAGCCGCTTCAGCTCACCGAATCGTGCCGGCGCCTTGTGAATCTGCCAGAGCAGTAGCGCCTTCCATTTGCCGCCGATGACCTCCAGCGCCGGCCCCAATCCGCAACTATCTGGCTGTTTCTTTCCCATGTTTCATCCAATTCTGAGCAATCGGTGGGTAGCTTACATTTTTGTCGGTACTTGAGAAAAACCAAGCCGGTCCATAGCTTCAAACCAGCTCGCCGGCATCGGCGAACACCACAACATCATATCGGTACCTCGCTTCGACCTGCAAAGGCCGTCGGCGGCCGGATTTTGTCAAAAACGGATGGATCATGACACGATACGCAAACAAGAAGGCCGTTGTCATCGGCGGGACGCACGGCATGGGGCTCGCCGTTGCCGAAGCCCTGATCGAAAGCGGCGCCGAGGTCCTGGTCACCGGCCGCGACCAGCGCAACATCGAGGCCGCGCGAGCCAAGCTGCTTTCGCGAGCTCATGTCGTGCGGTCCGATATCTCAGACATGGCCGATATCGTCACGCTCGGTGCCGAAGTGGGGCAGAAGCTTGGCCAGATCGACTTCCTTCACGTCAATGCCGGGGTGGCCAATCTCGAACCCGTCGAGCGGGTCACCGAGGACAGTTACGATCGCACCTTCGACATCAACACCAAAGGCGCTTTCTTCACCGCGCAGCGCCTGCTGCCCCTCATCAGGGATGGTGGCGCCATAGTCTTCACCTCGTCGATCGCCGACGAATCCGGCACTGGCGGCATGAGCGTCTATTCCGGATCGAAGGCGGCACTGCGCGCCTTCGCCAAGGTCCTGGCCGCCGAGCTTCTGCCGCGCCGGATCCGCGTGAATGTGGTCAGCCCTGGTTTCATCGATACGCTGACGATGGGTGTGGCCGACGCCTCGGCCGAGGAGCGGGCCGCCTTCATGGCGATCGGCGACGCGGTCACGCCGATGAAGCGCCACGGCACGATGGAGGAGGTGGCGCGCGCAGTGCTGTTCCTGGCGTTCGACGCGACCTTCACCACGGGCGCGCGGCTGACCGTGGACGGTGGCCTTGGCCAGGACCTGACCCCGACACCGGCGTAACCGCGCAACCAACCGAGGAGAAGCAGAATGAGCGACATAACAGTAATCGGTCTCGGCGCCATGGGCACTGCGCTTGCCGAAGCCTTTCTGAACCAGGGACATGCGGTGACGGTGTGGAACCGTTCTCCGGCAAGGGCTGAGGCTTTGGCAGCCACGGGCGCCATTGTGGCCAAGAGTGTCGAGGAAGCCGTCAGATCGAGTCCACTGATCGTGGCGTGCCTGCTTGTCTATGACACCGTTGGTGAGGTGCTCGGCCCAAGCCGAGCCGCGCTGTCGGGCCGCACATTGGTCAATCTCACCAACGGCACCCCCGAGCAGGCGCGGGCGATGTCGGGCTGGGCGGTGAGCCAGGGCGCCAGCTATATCGACGGCGGCATCATGGCGGTGCCGCCGATGGTGGGCGGGCCGCACGCCTTGATTCTCTACAGCGGTTCGCGCCAGGCGTTCGATGCCTGTTCGGGGCAGCTCGGAGCGCTCGGCACCAGCAAATATCTCGGTGAGGATCCAGGCCTCGCGCCGCTCTATGATATTTCGCTTCTGACCGGCATGTACGGCATGTTCGCGGGCGTTCTGCAAGCGTTGGCATTGACGGGCGCAGCAGGAATCCCTGCCGGCGAGTTCATGCCGCTGCTGGCCTCCTGGCTTCAGTCGATGCAAGGCCTGCTGCCGAAATGGGCGGAACAGATCGACAGTGGCGATCACACCAGCAATGTCGTTTCCAACCTGGGCATGCAGGCTGATGCCTACGTCAATCTCATCGATCCCAGCAGGTCGGCTGATGTCAGCACCGAACTCGTCTTGCCGATGCAAAGCCTGATGAAGCGCGGGGTGGCTGCCGGCCAGGCCAATGCCGATCTTACAAGACTGGTCGCACTGCTCCAACTCTCGAAACAAGGCGCTTGACGGGGCAAGACCCAAGAGAAGGCCCGCCAACCTTGCGGTTGGGGGCCTTCGATCTTCAAACGCTGCTGGTCGATCAGCTCTTCAGCTTGGCGTTGCAGAGGCTGTAATAGCCGCCGCCCTTCTGGATCCAGCGAAGGCCGTTCAACGTACCCGCGTCCTTGTTGCCGTGGTAGCCCTGCAGGCAGGTCTTCATACGCGCCTTCGAGGGCTTCTCGGTCTTGAATTCGGCGGCGAGGGTGGTCGGGAATGTCACGCCCGTCGGCGCTACAACGGGGGCGACCGCCGCGCTGGTTTCCTTCTTCGGCTGCGGCTGGGTTTTGACCGCATCCGTACTGGCACTCTCCGCAGCTGACGTCGCACACTTCTCGGTGCGGAAAGCGGTCCAATCCATGCCGTTCAGAGTGCCGCCTTCCTTGGCTGTGCGATAAGCCTCGCCGCATTCCTTCATTGTCAGTGCGCTTGCAGGGGTGACGCTCCACGCAATCCATGCCGTCACAGCCAATGCCGCCAATTTCAATCTGGACATAAGACCCTCCTGGTTGACAAAAGTTCGATGTCCTTTTGTATACCATTTGTTCTGCATATGTTCAATTGGAATCTTTGCGAACCACCGATATGTCTGGGGTGGGCAGTGTGGGCGAATAGATGATGCCGACAGCTTCCGCGATATGTAGACGTCGATCAACGCCGGGTGTGTTCGAGCGCAATAAAAAGGCCCGCGCATGCTGCGATGCGCGGGCCTCTGTCTGGAGAATATGGCTACGCGATCAGCTCTTCAGCTTGGCATTGCAGAGGCTGTAGAAGCCGCCGCCCTTCTGGATCCAGCGCAGGCCATTCAGCGTGTTGGCGTCCTTATTGGCGTAGTAGAGCTCGAGGCAGGTGTGCATGCGGCCCTTGGCCGGCGTCTCGCCGGCGTATTTCTTCGAGATCGCGGCCGGGAACTTCACGCCCTTGGGAGCGGTGACCGAGGGCTTCTCGGGCTCGCTGGTATAGGTCGACTCGCTCGGAGCGGGCACGGTGTCGTCGTCGTCTGCGCCTGCGCCGCATTCGGCCTTGCGGAAGTCGTTCCACTTCTTGCCGCCCAGAGTATTGGCAGACTTGGCAGCCTGGTACTTGGCGCTGCAATCGGCCATGCTCAGGCCCTTGCCGCTGCTGTCGGCAGCTGCCTTGGTGGTTGCCTTGGCGGGTGCTGCCGCGGCCGAGGCCCCGGCGGCGCATTCGGTCTTGCGGAAGTCGTTCCACTTCACGCCGTTCAGCGTGCCGGCGGCCTTTGCCGCCTGGTATTTGGTGCTGCATTCCTTGGCCGTCAGGCCCTTGGCGCCATCGTCGGTTGTGGCTGCGGCCTTGGTCGTGGCCTTGGCCGGTTCTGCCGAGGCGGATGCGCCGGCGGCGCATTCGGTCTTGCGGAAGTCGTTCCACTTTGCGCCATTGAGCGTACCGGCGGCCTTGGCAGCCTGGTACTTAGCGCTGCATTCCTTGGCCGTCAGACCCTTGGCGCCGTCATCAGCAGCGGCGGCCTTGGTCGTGTCCGTCTTGGCCGCAGCGGCCTTCTTGGCCGCCGGCTTTGCGGTCTCGGTGGTGGCCGCCGCGTCGGTGCCGCACTCGGCCTTCCGATACTGATTCCAGGTCTGCCCGTTCAGCGTGCCGGCGTCCTTGGCGGCATTATACTTGGTACTACACTGGGCCATGGTCAGCGCGTTGGCGGGCGCCGCCATGAACAAGGTTGCGACGGCAAGACCCGTCAAAGTTGCAAGTCGGTGGATGAGCATGGCGTTCTCCCGTTGCTGCGCCCATAGGTTGTACCTGTGTCAATCAATAGCTCTCAACGCTAGGCTGCGCCAGATGCTAAACGGCGTTCTCCCGATAAGGTGATGGACCCTTGCGATCTGCCCCTCCAACAGTCCGGCTTACCGGCCCAATCTGCGCAGTGTGGCCCAGTGTGAATGCTATATTGCGGCAACACCGTGTCATGATACGCTGCCAACGCTCCGAACAGCCTGCTACAATGATTTTCTAAGAATTGGTAATATACAATCACACAATGTGATAGTCGGGCTCGGACCAATTGTGGCATTACGAGCCGGCTGAAAACCGACGGGGATTCTGGCAAGCATGGCAGGACGTTATTTTGGCACCGACGGCATTCGCGGGCGCGCCAACAAGTTTCCGATGACGGCTGAGATTGCGATGCGGGTCGGCATGGCCGCCGGCCTGTCGTTCCAGCGCGGCAGCCATCGCCACCGCGTCGTGCTCGGCAAGGACACCAGGCTGTCCGGCTACATGATCGAAAACGCCATGGTGTCCGGCCTGTGCGCGGCCGGCATGGATGTGTTCCTGCTCGGCCCGATCCCGACACCGGCGGTCGCCATGCTGGTACGCTCGCTGCGCGCCGATATCGGCGTCATGATCTCGGCCTCGCACAACCCTTATTACGACAACGGCATCAAGCTGTTCGGTCCCGATGGCTACAAGCTCTCCGACGAGATCGAGGAGCGCATCGAGAGCATGCTCGACAAGGATATCGAACTGGCGCTCGCCGATTCCGACGGGCTCGGCCGCGCCAAGCGCGTCGACGGCGTGCATGACCGCTACATCGAATTCGCCAAGCGCACGCTGCCGCGCTCGATGTCGCTGTCGGGTCTCAGGATCGTCGTGGATTGCGCCAATGGCGCAGCCTACAAGGTGGCGCCTGCCGCACTTTGGGAACTGGGCGCCGAGGTCATTGCCATCAATGTCGATCCGAACGGTTTCAACATCAACAAGGAATGCGGCTCGACCCATCCGGCCGGCCTGCAGAAGAAGGTGCATGAAGTGCGCGCCGATATCGGCATCGCACTCGACGGCGATGCCGACCGTGTCGTCATCGTCGACGAGAACGGCGCCATCGTCGACGGTGACCAGATCATGGCGCTGATCGCCGAGTCCTGGCACCAGAGCGGGCGATTGGCCGGCGGCGGCGTCGTCTCGACGGTGATGTCCAATCTCGGCCTCGAACGCTTCCTTGGCGACATGAAGCTGCAGCTGCATCGCACCAAGGTCGGCGACCGCTATGTCGTTGAGCATATGCGCGCGCATGGGTTGAATGTCGGCGGCGAGCAGTCGGGCCACATCGTGCTGTCCGATTTCTCGACCACTGGCGACGGGCTGGTCTCGGCGCTGCAGGTGCTGGCCTGCATCAAGCGGCAGAACCGGCCGGTCAGCGAACTGTCGAAGAAATTCGAGCCGGTACCGCAGCTGCTGAAGAATGTCCGCATCGCCGGCGGCAAGCCGCTTGAGGAAGCCACGGTCAAGGCGGCGATCGAAGACGCGCGCAACCGTCTCGGCAAGGCCGGCCGCCTGGTCATCCGGCCCTCCGGCACCGAGCCGCTGATCCGCGTCATGGCCGAGGGCGACGACCCACAGCTGGTCGAGGCCGTGGTCAACGACATCGTCGACATCATTTCGGAAACGCGCAGCGCCGCCTGATTGCGCTGCCTACAACGGCAGGGGCGGACTGCCGGCTCAAGACTTCAAGCCCGCCTGCAGGCGGGCTTTTTGTTTCGGCCAGGGTTGGTCCCAGCGTCATGCCGGCGGAGGCCGTTTGCTAAAATGTCGAGAATTCGTGGTTAATCGACAGGGTTAAACGCCTTTTAACTTTTGCAATTCATTATCCACAACTGAGGTCAAACACATTCGAGCGGATTCAAAGTTCCGACGGGTTCTCAGGGGTGACAAACATGTTCAATACAGCAAAAATGGCTTTCCTTGCCGCGCTGTTCGCAGGCGTGGCCGGGCCAGTATTCGCCGCCGATCTGGCGGAGCCGCCAGTGGTCGAAGAGGCGCCGGCGCCGATCGCCTATGAGCAGCCGGCCGATTTCGGCGGCTGGTACATCCGCGGCGATATCGACTATCACTGGTCGAAGTTCCGCGGTGGTGACTATATTACCTACGGACCCGGCACGAACGACTTCGACACCGGCAAGCTCAAAAGCGCATTTTCGGCCGGCGCCGGTGTCGGTTACCAGATCAACCAGCATTTCCGTACCGATCTCACACTCGACTGGATGAGCAAGTCCAAATTCCGCGGCTCAACCAGCGGAACCTGCGGCGATCTGCTTCCTTGTACTTCCGTCGACACTTCCTCCTATTCGGCATTGTTGCTCCTCGCCAATGCCTATGTCGATATCGGTACTTGGCACGGCGTGACGCCCTATGTCGGCGCCGGCATCGGCGGTGCATGGCTGAAGTGGGATACGCTGCACAACACCGACAGGGACGGTTCGTTCGAGCACCGCGGCGGCAAAGGCTGGCGTTTCGCCTACGCCCTCATGGCCGGCGCCTCCTACTGCCTGACCGACCGCGTCAAGCTCGATGTCGGCTATCGCTACAGCCACATCAATGGCGGCCGCATGTTCGAATACGCTTCTGGACTGGGCGGCACCACCGGCGCTGGTCCGGGCTTCGATCGCGGCATCAATGTGCACGAAGTGCGCGGCGGCCTGCGCTACCAGTTCGGCCGGTCGGACTGCGCCCCGCCGCCGGAGCCTTACGAGCCCGAGCCCGAGCCGATCTACACCAAGTAAACGCTTCGAAACTTCCAGTTCGCGAACCGCCCGGCTTTTGCCGGGCGGTTTCGTTTGTGGTCTCAAAGAGACCTTCCAGACGGCGTTGACCGCCAGGAAAAAGCCCGGCGAAATCAATTCGGTAACGCTCCGTTATCCTTAACCCTGACTTAACCACTATGGTTAACAATGCTTGCTGAAACGGCGCCCGCGATTAAGGACGGGCGCCAATTTCAGGAGCCGGGGACCCATGAATTTCAAATCGCTGACAGCGCCGGCGCTCGCCGCACTCGTCCTTGTGCCGCTGACGCCGGCGCAGGCCGCGGACTACGATCCGCCGATCTATGTCGATCAGGCGCCGGACTATCAACCGGTCGAGGTCGGCTCGGGCTGGTATCTGCGCGGCGACGTCTCTTATCTGGCGCAGAAGAGCTACGAGGATCAGGATTTCACCTTCGCCCCCGCGAGCTTCAGCGAGAAGCAGGATCCGGCCTTTGCCAGCATCGGCTTCGGCTACCACTTCAACGACTATCTGCGCGGCGACGTCAATCTTGGCTATCTGCCCGGCAACAAGATCGGCGTCGGCTTTGACGATTCGGCGACGCCGCCGCCGGGTGGTGCGACCATCGCGTCGGCATCGCTGCAGAATTATTCCCTGTCGGGCATGGTCAATGGCTATGTCGATCTCGGCACTTATGTCGGGATCACGCCCTACCTCGGCGCCGGCATTGGGCTGGTCCGGAGCAAATACAAGCTGTCGGCGAGTTACTTCACCGACAATGTCGACCCTACGGATGATTTCGTCCGGAACGACAACAAGACCCAGTATTCCCTCGCCTACACGCTGGATGCGGGCCTGGCCTATCAGGTGACCAAGAATGTTTCTGTAGATCTCGGCTACCAGTACTTCTCCGCGCCGGATGCCGAATATGTCACGGCCGAGAGCCTGACCTCCTATCCGATCCGCAAGGGCATCAGCAATCATCAGGTCAAGCTCGGCCTGCGCTACGACCTCTGGTAGGAAGCTTGCTGTTCGGAAGCCCAACGGCGGATCTCTTCGATCCGCTGTTTGCGTTTTAGCCCACGACATGCTGATCCCGTATCGCCGGTATCCCGCCAGCGACAAAAACTTTCCTCTTGACGCCTGAGGGCTGAACGCATATCGCCGTCCGTGGGCCACCCCTCCCCAACGAGGGGCCACTATCTGGAAGGATAGACCACGATGACGACGCATACGAAGCCCGGACTCCGTCCGGCAAACCCCAATTTCTCCTCAGGTCCCTGCGCAAAACGCCCCGGCTGGTCGGTCGAGGCACTGAAGAATGCTGCGCTCGGCCGTTCCCACCGCGCCAAGATCGGCAAGACCAAGCTCGAACAGGCGATCGAGCTGACGCGCGAGATTCTCCAGGTTCCGGCCGATTACCGCATCGGCATCGTGCCGGCGTCGGACACGGGTGCTGTCGAGATGGCGCTGTGGTCGCTGCTCGGTGAACGCGGTGTCGACATGGTGGCATGGGAAAGCTTTGGCTCCGGCTGGGTGACCGATGTGGTCAAGCAGCTGAAGCTAGTCGATATCAGAAAGATCGAGACAGGCTATGGCGAGCTGCCGGATCTCACCAAGATCGATTTCGACCGCGATGCGGTCTTCACCTGGAACGGCACGACCTCAGGCGTGCGCGTGCCGAATGGCGATTTCATTCCAGCCGACCGCAAAGGCCTGACCATCTGCGACGCGACCTCGGCCGCATTCGCGCAGAGGCTCGATTTCCAGAAGCTCGATGTCGTCACCTTCTCCTGGCAGAAAGTGCTGGGCGGCGAGGGCGCACACGGCATGCTGATCCTGTCGCCTCGCGCCGTCGAGCGACTGGAAACCTACAAGCCGGCGTGGCCGCTGCCGAAAATCTTCCGCCTGACCTCGGGCGGCAAGCTGATCGAAGGCGTCTTCAAGGGCGAGACCATCAACACGCCGTCGATGCTGTGCGTCGAGGACTATCTCGATGCGCTTCATTGGGCGAAGTCGATCGGCGGTCTCGATGCGTTGATTGCCAGAGCCGATGCCAATGCCGCCGTGCTCGATGGCTTTGTCGACAAATCGTCCTGGCTCGGCCATCTCGCGGTCGATGCGGCGACACGGTCCAACACGTCCGTATGTCTGTCCTTCACCGACGCCGATGTCGCGGCGCTCGACGCCGACGGGCAGGCGGCTTTCGCCAAGGCGATCGTCTCTGTGCTCGACAAGGAAGGCGTCGCGTACGACATCGGATCCTATCGCGATGCACCTTCCGGCCTGCGCATCTGGTGCGGCGCCACCGTCGAGACATCCGATCTCGAGGCGCTGCTGCCTTGGCTCGACTGGGCCTTCGCCACGCAGAAGGCTTCGCTGAAGGCCGCAGCCTGAGATTTCGTGGTGGCCTGCGGGCCGCCCTTTCCCGACAATCCAGTTCAAGGAGGCCGCCATGGCGCCCCGCGTTCTCGTCTCTGACAAACTCTCCACCACCGCCGTCCAGATATTCAAGGACCGCGGCATCGAGGTCGACTATTTGCCCGATCTCGGCAAGGACAAGGAAAAGCTGCTCGAAGTCATCGACCAGTATGATGGTCTTGCCATCCGCTCGGCGACCAAGGTCACGGAAAAACTGATCAACGCAGCGACAAGACTCAAGGTCGTCGGCCGCGCCGGCATCGGTGTCGACAATGTCGACATCCCCGCGGCGAGCCGCAAGGGCATCATCGTGATGAACACGCCCTTCGGCAATTCGATCACCACGGCCGAACATGCGGTGGCCATGATCTTTGCACTCGCCCGGCAGATCCCGGAGGCCAATGCCTCGACCCATGCCGGCAAATGGGAAAAGAACCGCTTCATGGGCGTCGAGATCACCGGCAAGACGCTGGGTGTCATCGGCTGCGGCAATATCGGCTCGATCGTTGCCACGCGCGGCGTCGGCCTGAAGATGCATGTCGTTGCCTTCGATCCGTTCCTGTCGGACAAGCGCGCCGAGGAACTCGGCGTCGACAAGGTCGAGCTGGACGAGCTTTTCGCCCGCGCCGATTTCATCACGCTGCACACGCCGCTGACCGACAAGACGCGCAACATCATCGACGCGGCGGCGATCGCCAAAATGAAGAACGGCGTGCGCATCATCAATTGCGCGCGTGGCGGGCTCATCGTCGAAGCCGACCTAGTCGCGGCGCTGAAGAGCGGCAAGGTGGCGGGCGCCGGCGTCGATGTGTTCGAGGTCGAACCGGCGGAAAACAACGCGCTGTTCGGCATGGAGAATGTGGTGGCAACGCCGCATCTCGGCGCCTCGACAGCGGAAGCGCAGGAAAACGTTGCGCTGCAAGTAGCCGAGCAGATGGCCGACTATCTGATCAAGGGTGCGGTTTCGAATGCCATCAACATGCCCTCGATCACGGCCGAGGAAGCACCGCGGCTGAAGCCGTTCGTCAAGCTCGCCGAAGTGCTCGGCGCCTTTGTCGGCCAGGTCACCGAGGACCCGATCAACGAGGTCGAGATCCTGTTCGACGGCTCGACCGCGACGATGAACACGCGTGCCCTGATCAGTGCCGCGCTTGCCGGACTGATCCGGCCGCAGGTCGCCGACGTCAATATGGTGTCGGCGCCCATCATGGTGAAGGAGCGCGGCATCATCGTCGCCGAGGTCAAGCGCGACAAGTCGGGCGTGTTCGACGGCTACATCAAGCTGACGGTGAAGACCGAGCACATGACGCGCTCGATCGCCGGCACCTGCTTCTCCGACGGCAAGCCGCGCTTCATCCAGATCAAGGGCATCAATCTCGACGCCGAGGTCGGCCAGCACATGCTCTACACAACCAATGCCGATGCGCCCGGCATTATCGGCCTGCTCGGCACGGTGTGCGGCGAGAACGGCGTCAACATCGCCAACTTCCAGCTCGGCCGCAACCGGCCGGGCGGCGACGCGATCGCGCTGCTCTATCTCGACGCGCCGTTCCCGGAGAAAGTGCTGGAACAGGTCAAGGCGCACAAGTCCATCGACTCGGCCAAGCGGCTGCAGTTCGACGTCAACGCAATGTAGTTGACGGCGTGGCGGATGCGGCGGTCCTCCCCCCATCATTGGGGCGGCCGTCGCAGAGGCCGGTTCAGGTCAATTCGTCTGAGCCGTCGGAGACGCCCACGCGATGCCGATAGACCAGTTCCCAGCCCTTCCACCCTGTAAACAGCAGGATCAGAACCACGATCAGCGATAACATAAAGCCGGTCGGGATCACAGCCGCCGCTCCACCGGCATAACGCGAGTACCAGTTATAAAGCTCGATCAGCACGACGAGCACGTTGCCGCCGGCATGGAGCCATGCCGTCGTGAGATTGCGGATCTGAACATCGCCGAGAACATCCGTCAGGCCGGTAAGAGCGGCCAAGGCGCCCATGATCAGGCCGGCGCCGAGAAGCCAAAGCGATCCGGTGACCCACCCGGGATCGGCTGTTTGCCAGAAAATCAGATCGCAAACGAAGGTGCCGACAAAGAAGGCGATCGGAAACGGAATCAGCATTGGATGAATGGGGTGACCGGCAATGCTTGCTGTGCTGCGAGGGTTATGGCTCATCTTGTTGCCTCCCACGCAAGCAAACTCCGCCAGAGGTAAAATGTTCCAGGTCGGCGCGCGGCAGCAGTTATCGCGACGGCGGCGCAGCGCGGCAGCAGCCAAATGTTATCCGCGGCGGTTCGGTGCCGCCATCTTGCGCCCGCTGTATTCGGCGAGCGAAATGCCGCCCAGCACCAGGACGAGCGCCAGCGCCTGGTAGAGCTGGAATGTCTCGCCGACGATCAGCACTGACAGCAGCGTGCCGAAGATCGGCACCAGATTGATGAACAGCCCGGCACGGTTGGCGCCGATCAGTTCGTTGCCCCGGATGTAAGTGATCTGCGAAATGACCGAAGCGCCGATCGCGGTATAGACGATGACCACCCAGCCGCTGATATCGGGGACGATAACCTTGCCGGCGGCGACCTCCCACAGGAAGAACGGCAGCGAGGTGATGAGGGCAGCGATCGCCAGGGACAACATCAGGCTCTGCCAGCGCATGACCGGCTTCAGCCGCAGCCCGACCGAATAACCGCTGTAGAGGACGACCGCGACCAGCATGATGGCGTCGCCGAAATTGAGTTCCAATGTGAGCAGCCGGCGCGGATCGCCGTGGCAGGCAGTCAAGATGACACCGAAGATGGTCAGCACCACGCCCGCAATCTGAGCCCAGCTCACGCGCAGGCGGAAGAAGAAGAAATTGGCAATGATGATCAAGACCGGCATCGCCGCCTGTTCGATCGAGACATTGATCGCCGTCGTGTAGTTGAGCGCGGTGTAGAAAATGGTGTTGAACAGAGTGAAGCCGCTGGCGCCAAGTGCAGCCAGGATGAACCAGTGTTTGCGCACCACCGGCCAGTCCTCCCTGATCGTGCGCCAGCCGATCGGCAGCAGGATCGCGACGGCCAGCACCCAGCGCAGGAAGACCAGCGTCATCGGCGAGACGTGACCGACCGCCAGCTTGCCGGCGACGGAATTGCCGCCCCACAGCAAGGTGGTCAGCAGCAGGAACAGGTAGGCGCGTCGATGCATGCGGGATTCCGGCCGCCTGGGAAGTTGTGTTTGCCGGCCTATTGCCCCCGCCGACGCAAGTAAATGATGTCAAAGCCGAAAATTGTTGTGCCTCAGGGCATTTTCGACGGCAAAGAAAGGTCGCGCTTGCGAGGTCTTGACGCTATAGAGGCCTGTCGTTTCGAACCATATCCAGGCCGCCAGGGCGGCATCTCAAGGGAAAAGAAACATGGCCAATGTGGTGGTCGTCGGCTCGCAATGGGGCGACGAAGGCAAGGGCAAGATCGTCGACTGGTTGTCGGAGCGCGCCGACGTGGTCGTGCGCTTCCAGGGCGGCCACAATGCCGGCCATACGCTGGTCGTCGATGGCAAGGTCTACAAACTGTCGCTGCTGCCGTCGGGCGTGGTGCGGCAAGGCAAGCTGTCGATCATCGGCAATGGCGTCGTCTTCGACCCGCACGCCTTTGTCGCCGAAGTGGCAAAACTCAAGGCGCAAGGCGTCGAGGTCACGCCGGACCGCCTGAAAATAGCCGAAAACACCGCGCTTATCCTGTCGCTGCACCGGGAGCTGGACGGATTCCGCGAGGACGCCGCCTCCAATTCCGGGACGAAAATTGGCACGACGCGTCGTGGCATCGGCCCAGCCTATGAAGACAAGGTGGGCCGGCGCGCGGTTCGGGTGATGGATCTGGCGGATTTGGAAACGCTGCCCCTCAAGGTCGACAGGCTGCTGACGCATCACAATGCGCTGCGTCGCGGGCTTGGCCATGGCGAAGTCACGCATGAGGCGATCATGACCGAGCTGACCTCGGTCGCCGATGAGATCCTGCCCTATATGGACCGCGTCTGGAAAATCCTCGACGACAAGCGCCGCGCCGGCGAACGCATCCTGTTCGAGGGCGCGCAAGGCACGCTGCTCGACATCGACCACGGCACCTATCCGTTCGTCACCTCGTCCAACACCGTTGCCGGCCAGGCAGCCGCCGGCTCGGGGGTGGGCCCCGGCGCCATCGGCTATGTCCTGGGCATCACCAAGGCCTATACGACGCGTGTCGGCGAAGGCCCGTTCCCGACCGAGCAGAAGAACGAGATCGGCGAATTTCTCGGTACGCGTGGCCACGAATTCGGCGTCGTCACCGGGCGCAAACGCCGTTGCGGCTGGTTCGACGCCGTGCTGGTGCGCCAGGCCGTCGCCGTCAACGGTATCAAGGGCATCGCCCTGACCAAACTCGACGTGCTCGACGGGCTGGATGAGATCAAGGTCTGCACCGGCTACCGTCTCGACGGCGAAACGATCGACTATCTGCCGGCCAGCCAGGGCGCGCAGGCGCGTGTCGAGCCGGTCTACGAGACGCTCGAAGGCTGGAAAGGCACCACAGCCGGCGCGCGCAGCTGGAACGACCTTCCGGCGCAGGCCGTCAAATATGTCCGTTACATCGAGGAGCTGATCGGGGCACCCGTCGCGCTCCTTTCCACCAGCCCGGAACGGGACGACACGATACTTGTGACCGATCCGTTTCAAGACTAGTTTTCTGAAGCCTTTCCGGGCATCGCGGCCGATTTGCGGGGGCCGGCGCGGAAACAAAATACAGGTCGACTGAAGCATGGCAGATTTCGTTGCTATTCTGAAAAAGGCGCTCGACAAGCACGGCGACGAAACGCCCGAAAAGCGTACGCGGATCTATGAAAGCGTTCGTACCATGCTGGCAAAGAAGCTTGCGGAGTATTCGCCGCCGCTGGCCGCCGAAGCCATAAGCACGCAGAAGCGATCCCTGGAAGATGCCATCTCGAGCGTCGAGCGCGACTATGCCAGGGCGGTGCCGGCATCCGATCCGCTGGCGGAGCTGGAGCACATCTTCTCCTCCATAGACCGCAACAAGAACCAGTCCAGTCATGTAAAGCCTTCCGCCACGCCTGCGCCGGCCTGGCAGCCGGCGAAACCCGTGCAGCCGGCGCCGACCGCCAGGACAGAGCCGAGCTGGCAGAGGCCCGCGCCGACACCGCCGTCGCCTGCGGCGCGTGCAGAAACCATCGACAAGCAAGCCGTGGAGCTGGACGCCGACGACGACAGTGCCGATGTGTTCGCCAATGACGAGCAGCCGGGCGCGGACACGTTCCAGCGCCTGCGCCCAGCCGAGCGCAGGCGCAGCTATGGCGGGTTGATCGCGGCTGTCGTCGCGCTTCTGGTGGTCGCCGGCGGCGGCTATGGCATCTGGCTGAACAAGGATGCCTTTGGCTCGATGCTGGGCCTCGGCGGCGACACCAAGACGGTCTCGACCGAACCGCTGGTAAAGCCGGCGCCGGCCAAGCCCGCGGCCGATGCACCGGCACCGGCCGCTGCCGGCGAGGGAACGAAGTTCACCCAGCGCCTGTCGCCCGAAGGCGGTGAAACCGACCCCGGTCCCGCGGCCGGTCAAAGCGGCATCGGCGAGGGCGAGTCCGTCGCCGCGCTGACCACACCGCCACCCCCGCCTCCCGCGCCACGTGCGGCTCCCGCGCCGGCGCCCCCGCCGGCGGGCGACGCCGCAGCCACGGGCGCGCCCGCCACGCCGGCGCCCGACGCTTCCGCCACGCCAACGGCAACGCCGCCCGCCGATGGCGTCGCTCCGCCGGCCAACGGGGCAGCACCGGCTGATGCCGCCACCACGCCGCCCGCGGCCGGCACGCCGCCCGCTGCGCCGGCGGCCGCCGCTCCCGCGCCGACCGTTGCGGTCGGCCAGAAGGCGATCTTCTACGAGGAACGCACCTCGACCGCGCAAGGTTCGGCCGAACCCGGCAGCATCGTCTGGTCGCTGGTGCAGGAATCGCCCGGCGGCGACCTGCCGCCCGAGCCGGCGATCCGCGCCGAGGCGACCATTCCCGGCAAGGACATCCAGCTGCGCATGACCATCCGGCGCAATACCGACCAGACGCTGCCGGCCAGCCACATCATCGAGATGATCTTCCTGACGCCCGAGGGCTTTGACGGCGGTGGCGTCGACAACATCCTGCGCGTCGCCATGAAGAGTTCGGAACAGGATGCCGGCAGCCCGCTGATCGGGATTCCGGCCAAGATCGCCGACGGCTTCTTCCTGGTGGCGCTCAACGACACCAAGGCCGACGAGGACGCCAATATGACCTTGCTTCGGGGCCAGGACTGGATCGACGTGCCGGTGGTCTACAAGACCGGACGCCGGGCGCTGCTGACAATGGAAAAGGGCATTCCGGGCGAGAAGGTGTTCGACGAGGCGCTGAAGGCCTGGCAGGCCAAGACGGCAGGTTGACGGGCGGCAGTAGCGGCTGCCTTCGCTCAGAAGCCCTGGAACAGCATGTCGAGCGCGGCGACGATGTCGTCGTGATGTCTAGAAAGGTTTCCCTCTGGCATCCGCAATTCGGACGCGCTGAAGGCCGACACAAACTGTGTGACCATCACAAGATCTTTGCCGTTTATAGCGAAGGTCGGGTTCAGGCGGCGGCCAGGAAGCGGGGCAATCTCGGGCGGCATCAAAGGAACGACCACCCTCGTGCTCAGCCCTTCAAGCATATCTGACTGCACGTCGAGAAGATAACCGTCGCTCTCGGTACTCCGATAGAAATCGTAACGCGCCATCAGAACGGCCGGTGTTTAGCCAATGGCAGTCCGTTCTTTCGGACATATTCGTTGGAGCTTTCGATGGCTTCCCAGTTTTCTTCTTGCCATCGACGCGTTTTCTCCGCCGCAATCGCTTTCGCGATCCCTGCTTCGGCAGCGCGGGAGATGTTGATGCCCAACGCTTTGGCGTCCTTGATCAACTGAGAGTCAATGGACGTGTTGACAGAGGTCCGCTGAGTTTTTGGCGTCGATTGAAGCACGGAGATGCCTCCTTTCATGCGCACAATATACGCGCATAAAAGACCACAGGCAATGCTACCCCTCCATCTCCTCACGCAGCATTTCCAGTTCCAGCCACTCTTCCTCGAGTGCGGCCAGCGTGGCGCGTTCCTTGTCGAGGGCGGCGATGGTCTTTTGGAACGAGGCCGGGTCGCGCTCGTAATAGGCGGGATCGGCGATGTTGTTTTCCAAACGCGAGATCGAGGCCATTACCGCCTCGATCTTCTTGGGCAGCGATTCCAGGGCGAATTTCTGCTTGAACGACAGTTTCTTCGACGGCCCTTTTGGCGCTGCCGGCTCGCTCTTGCCCGGCGCCGGCGCATCGCTGGCTTCGGCCTTGGCGCGCGCCTTGCGGTCGTCGAGCCGGGTGCCGCCGCGCTGCGCCAGCATGTCGGAATAGCCACCGGCATATTCGATCCAGCGGCCGCCTCCGTCCGGGGCGATGATGCTGGTGACGGTGCGGTCGAGGAAGTCGCGGTCGTGGCTGACCAGGATGACCGTGCCGGCAAAGCCGGCGACAAGTTCCTGCAACAGTTCCAGCGTCTCCATGTCGAGATCGTTGGTCGGCTCGTCGAGCACCAGAAGGTTGGCCGGCCGCGCCAGAACACGCGCCAGGAGCAGCCGCGCCCGTTCGCCGCCGGACAGCTCGCGCACCGGGGTGCGCGCCTGTTCCGGCTTGAACAGGAAATCCTTCATGTAGGACACGACATGGCGCTGCTCGCCATTGATGACGAGGTTTTCGCCGCGCCCGTCCGTGAGATACTGCGCCAGGGTCTCGGCCGGATCGACCGCCTCGCGCTTCTGGTCGAGCGTGGCGATTTCCAGATTGGTGCCGAGCCGCACCGAGCCGGCATCGGGCTTCATCTCGCCGGTGAGCATCTTCAACAGCGTCGTCTTGCCGGCGCCGTTCGGCCCGACAAGGCCGACGCGATCGCCGCGCTGGATGCGGGTCGAGAAGCCCTTGACCACGGTCAGGTCGCCAAAACTCTTCTCGATGTTCTTGGCCTCGATCACCAGCTTGCCGGACTCGGCGGCGTCGCTGGCCACCATGGTCGCCGAGCCTTCGGCGCCGCGATGGCCGCGAAAACGCTGGCGCATGGTCTGCAGTTCGCCTAGGCGGCGCATGTTGCGTTTGCGGCGAGCCGTCACGCCATAGCGCAGCCAATGCTCCTCGCGCACGATCTGGCGGCCGAGCTTGTGCTGTTCGCGCTCTTCCTCTTCCAGCACAAGGTCGCGCCATTCCTCGAAATGGCCAAAGCCCTTGTCGAGGCGGCGGGTCTGGCCACGGTCGAGCCAGACAGTGGCGCGCGAGACGCGTTCGAGGAAGCGACGGTCGTGCGAGATGACGATCAGCGCCGAAGATGTCCGGACAAGCTCTTCTTCCAGCCATTCGATGACCGACAAATCGAGATGGTTCGTCGGCTCGTCAAGCAGCAGAATATCGGGTTCGGGCGCCATGACGCGGGCAAGTGCTGCGCGGCGCGCCTCGCCGCCGGAGAGATCGTTGGGGTTCTCCGTGCCGGCGAGGCCGAGATGCTCCATCAGATATGTGGCGCGGTAGGGATCGTCGGCAGGCCCAAGCCCGGCCTCGACATAGGCACGCACATTGGCAAAGCCGTCCATGTCGGGCATTTGCGGGAGATAGCGCACCGTTGCCGAAGGCTGGCGGAAGACCTCGCCGTCTTGCGGCTCGATCAGACCGGCGGCAATCTTCAGGAGTGTCGACTTGCCGGAGCCGTTGCGGCCGACGAGCGCGATCTTGTCACCGGCGGACGCCGTCAGTTCGGCGCCATCGAGCAGCGGCGTGCCGCCAAAGGTCAGTCTTATGCCGTCGAGGTTGAGAAGGGGCGGGGCCATGTCAGCTTTCAGGCAAGGGATAGGGGTGGGCGAGCAGCAGCGCGCGGCCATGGCCGAGCGCGATTTCGAGGCCCCCGGTCTTGTTGGACTTGACCTCGTTCGAGATGGTCAGCGACGAGCCGAACACGACCTCGACATGGTCGAGCGGCCACTTCGCGCCGGACACGGTGAGGCCCGAAAGATCGGAAAAGCCGAGCACCGAAAACAGCGTTCCGTCGGCATAGTCGAAGCCGGCCTTGCCAGGCAGCAGAGGGGCGCCTTCCTGCGCTCCGCTGGTCAACAGCACTTTTGTGCCGGCCTCGGCCAGCCGCAGGCTGAGCGCCAGATGGAGGAAGGCGTGGTCGGCGCGCCTGCCGCCGAAAGCGCCGGCCAGCACCAGGCTGGTGGCGCCGCGTTCCAATGCCGCCGCGATCGCCAGTTCGCCATCGGTCTTGTCCTTTTCGGGAGGAAACACCTCCCGCGGCACGGCGGCGAGATCGGCAGGCAGGTCCGCCGGCACGGAATCGAAATCGCCGACCCACAGCTCCGGCATCACGCCGAGCAGGCGGGCATGATCGATGCCGGCGTCGGCGGCGATGACGCGCGTGCCCGCGACCTGGCGGTCGAGCCGCGGCGTGCGGACGAGATCGCCGCCAAGCAGGATGGTGAATGTGCTCATATCCGCTGGCCCTTACCAGCCCCGCCGACGAAACGGAAGGCCGAGCGGCACCGTCACTCTTTGTTGGAGCATGATCTTTTTCCGGAAACGGATTCCACTTTCCGGGATCATGCTCGGGCAAACTTCCGCTTGCGTGGCACCTTGGCCGGGCCTATGTGTCGAAACGCTCTAACGGGGTGCCGGACGCGATCTTCGCGGACCGGCTGAGAGGCAGTCTCGCCAACCCGCTGAACCTGATCCGGTTTGTACCGGCGGAGGGATTAGACGCTTCGGACAGCCCGACGCCTCAATTCCTTTCAACACGAATGAAGGAGGCGCCGATGCGCATGTTTTTGTCCCGTCTTGTCCCAGCGCTGGGGCTTGCTGTTTCGCTACTGGCAAGCCCTGCGTCCGCGCAGGAAAAACTCACGATCTATACCTATGAGAGTTTCACTGCCGACTGGGGTCCAGGCCCCCAGGTGAAGAAGGAATTCGAGGCCGAGTGCGGCTGCAGCGTCGACTTCGTCTCGGTGGCCGACGGCGTCGCGCTGCTCAACCGCGTCAAGCTCGAAGGTGCCTCGACCAAGGCCGATATCGTGCTTGGCCTCGACACCAACCTCACCGCGGAAGCCAAGGCTTCCGGCCTGTTTGTCCCACATGGCGCGGTGGCTGAAAACAACGTGCCGGGCGGCTGGAGCGACGACACTTTCGTGCCCTACGATTATGGCTATTTCGCCGTCGTCTACGACACCGAGAAGCTGAAGAGCCCACCGAAGAGCCTGAAGGAATTGGTCGAGGGCGATGCCGCCGACAAGATCGTCATCCAGGATCCGAGGACGTCGACGCCGGGCCTTGGCCTGCTGCTGTGGGTCAAGTCGGTCTATGGCGACAAGGCGCCGGAAGCCTGGGCGAAACTCAAGGGCAAAGTGCTGACGGTGACGCCGGGCTGGAGCGAGGCCTACGGCCTGTTCACCAAGGCCGAGGCGCCGATGGTGCTGTCCTATACGACATCGCCGGCCTACCACATGGTGGCCGAGAACACCGGGCGCTACCAGGCGGCCTCGTTCGAGGAAGGCGAGTATCTGCAGATCGAGGTCGCCGGCATCACCACCACGGGCGCGAAGAACCCCCTGGCGGCGAAGTTCCTGGCCTTCATGACCGGGCCGAAATTCCAGGACGTCATTCCGGAGACCAACTGGATGTTCCCGGCCGGGAAAACCGCCAAGCCGCTCAATCCGGCTTTTGATAGGCTGGTCAAGCCGGCGAAGACCTTGCTGTTCAGCCCGGAAGAGGTCGCGGCAAATCGCAAGGCCTGGGTGGATGAATGGCTGGCGGTGATGAGCAAGTAGGAATTCAGGATGCTGCTTGAACACCCCCCTCTGGCCTGCCGGCCATCTCCCCCGCAAGGGGGGAGATCAAGCGCTCGGAAGCTTTCGCCAACCTCCAACGCTGCGAGGATGGGGCGGGGAGCGAAGCTGCTAATCTCCCCCCTTGTGGGGGCGATGTCCGGCAGGACAGAGGGGGGTGGGCGGGAACTCGACGTCCGTGAAATATTTCCGTCAGCAGCCAACGTGCGATGTAGGGTTGGATAGCGCAAAATGCGTGCGCACTATCCCTCTGATCCCCGCATCACCCCCGGCACCATCGCGCTTGCGGCAATCGCGCTGCTGATCGGTGGCGCCTTCGCCGGCCTTATCCGCGAAGGCGCGCACGACCTTTCCGGCGCCGCGTCCGCCTTTGACCTCTATCTCCTGCGCGTTGTCCGCTTCACGCTCTGGCAGGCTGCGCTCTCGACTCTGCTTTCCGCCGTACCGGCGCTCTTCGTCGCCCGGGCGCTGTCGCGGCATCCGCGCTTCTTCGGACGCGGCTTCATCCTGCAGCTGTTCACTGTGCCCCTTGCCTTGCCGGCAATTGTCGGAGCGCTGGGCATACTGGCGCTCTATGGCCGCGCCGGTTATTTCGCCGCGATCGGTGGCCAGAGCTGGCCCGACATCTATGGGCTGTCGGGCATCCTCGTCGCCCACGTCTTCTTCAACCTGCCGCTGGCCACCCGGCTGTTCCTCGAAGCGCTGGGAACGGTGCCGGCCGATCAATGGCGGCTGGCGAGCCAGCTCGGCATGGGGGCGAGGCCAGCCTTCCGGCTGATCGAGTGGCCGGTGCTGCGCGCCGCGCTGCCGGGCGTCGCCGGGCTTGTCTTCATGCTTTGCATCACCTCCTTCACCATCGTGCTGATCCTCGGCGGCGGGCCGGCGGCGACGACGCTGGAAGTCGCCATCTATCAGGCGCTGCGTTTCGACTTCGATCCGGCGCGAGCGGTGACGCTGACCGTGCTGCAGATCGCGCTGACTTTTGCCGTCATGCTGGCGCTGACGCGGCTTGGCGCCAATACGACCGGCGACGCCAATTTGCCTGTCGCGCCGCGCCGCTATCACTTGGCCAGCAAAGCAGAAACAGCGTTCAACGCCGTCCTGATCGTGCTCGCCTTGCTGTTCGTCGCCGGACCGATGGCGGCCACCGTTGCCTCCGGCCTCGGCGCCGATCTCGGCCGGCTGGCGGGCGAGAGTGCCGTGCGTCAGGCGACGCTGACCAGCGCCGGTCTCGCCTTCTCGGCGGCGCTACTTTCGGTGGCGCTGGCACTGTCGCTGATCATGGCGCGGCGGGCACTGTCGCTGCGCCGCCGGTCCAGTGCCCGTTCATTGCTCGAACATGCCACCGACACCGGCGCCGGCTTCGTCCTCGTCGTGCCGCCCATCGTTATCGGCGCCGGCTGGTTTCTCCTGCTGCGCACGGTCAGCGATGTCTTTGCCATTGCGCCGGTCATGGTCGTCACCGTCAATGCGGTGATGGCGATGCCCTTTGCCATCCGCGCGATGCGCCCGGCCTATGATGCGGCGAGCGAGCGCCACGAAAAGCTGTGCGCGCAGCTCGGCATTGCGGGCTGGAACCGGCTGCTTCTGGTCGACTGGCCATCGCTGCGGCGGCCGCTGGCCACCGGCTTTGCCTTCGCCATGGCACTGTCGCTCGGCGATCTCGGCGTCATCGCGCTGTTCGGCAGCGATTCGGTGCAGACCTTGCCCTATCTCCTGCTGGCGCGCATGGGCAGCTATCGCACGGCCGATGCTGCCGGGCTGGCTTTGCTGCTCGGGGCGGTCTGCCTTGCATTGGTGGTCGCGGCAGACTGGCTGGGACGGGGAGAGAGATCGTGACGTCCGCTGTGGAGAAAGGCACGACTGTCCGGCTGGACAAGGTCTCGTTCAGCTATGGCGAAACGTCATTCCTGTTCGATGTCGAATTCCATACATCTAAGATCACCGCCATCATGGGGGCAAGTGGTTCGGGCAAATCGACCTTGCTCAATCTGGTGGCTGGTTTCGAGACGCCGGAGTCCGGTCGTGTGCTGATCGGCGGCGCCGATGTCAGCGCCGAGCCGCCTTCGGCGCGGCCGGTGTCGATGGTATTCCAGGAAAACAATCTGTTTGCTCATCTCTCGGTGGAGAAGAATGTCGGGCTCGGCCGCTCGCCATCGCTCAACCTGACCGACGCCGATCGCGCCGCAATCGCCGAGGCGCTTGACCGCGTCGGCCTGGCCGGCAAGGAAATGCGCCTGCCGCGCGAACTCTCCGGCGGCGAAAGGCAGCGCGTGGCGCTCGCCCGCGTTCTGGTGCGCGACCGGCCGGTGCTGCTGCTCGACGAGCCGTTCGCTTCGCTCGGGCCAGCACTGCGCGACGACATGCTCGACCTGGTGGCCGGCGTTCATGCCGAGCGGGCGATGACGGTGCTGTTCGTCACGCATCAGCCGGAAGACGCTCGCCGTATCGGCGAGCAGATGGTTTTTCTGGACAATGGCAGGGTTGCCGCGACGGGACCTGCCGCCGATTTTTTCGACGGCACTGGCCCTGAAGCGTTTCGGCGCTATATCGGCGCAAGTTCGGGCGGATCACGCGATATTGCCCGGAAGCGGACATAATTTACGACCAAACCGGCTACAGGTGATGTGGCGCTTGCTTGCCATGGTCCAGTCGATGTGGCTAGGTCCGCTTAGTACTGGTCCGGCACGAGCCGTGATTTGCCCCTACAGCGCCGCACCCGGCCGGATGCGTAAACGCTGTAGGTTTTTTGATGTGTGCAGGATTGCCAACGAAAACCGATTTTCGCTGGCGCGGACCCCGGTCCAAATCATGCGCCGAGAGCTGAAGGAACGCCGTGCTGCCGACCGGCACTGACACTTTGAAACGCAGACCGCTGGTGCGCTTCCTCGCGCTGGCCGGCCTTGCCGTGGCGCTGGCCAGCTGCCAGATGTTCACGCCTCCCGAAGTGCAGGAATCCGGCTTCCAGCCTTCCGACAAGCCGATCACGGTCGACAATGTCGCCGCCAACAGCAAGCTTGCCGAACTGGCGAAGGCGCAACATCCGCGCATCCTTGCCACCTATGGCGGCGAATATTCCGATCCCAAGCTCGAGCGCATGGTGGCCAAGGTTGTCGGCAGCCTGACCGTGGTATCGGCCAATCCGACCCAGACCTATCGCATCACCATCCTCAATTCGCCCAACGTCAACGCTTTCGCGCTGCCGGGCGGCTATCTCTACGTCACCCGCGGCCTGCTGGCGCTGGCCAATGATTCGGCCGAACTCGCCGCCGTCATCGCGCATGAGATGGGCCACGTCACCGCCAATCACGGCTTGCAGCGCCAGCAGCTCGAGGCCGAGGAAGGCCTGGCGACCAAGGTGGTCTCCGATGTGCTGGGCGACAGCCCGACCGCCAAGCAGGCGCTGATCCGTGGCAAGCTGAGGCTGGCGCAGTTCTCGCGCAACCAGGAGCTGGAGGCAGACGCCATCGGCATCAAGTCGATCGGCGAGGCCGGTTACGACCCCTATGCCGCCGGGCGTTTCCTGCAGTCGATGTCGGCCTATACCGATTTCCGCTCGATCAGCGGCGCCACCGACGCCAGCCTCGACTTCCTGGCCACGCACCCCAACACGCCGCAGCGAATTGATCTGGCGCAGCGCCACGCCCGCCAGTTCGGCGCGCCGGGCATCGGCACGCGCGACCGCGATTCCTTCCTGGCCGGGATAGACGGCCTGCTCTATGGCGACACGCCGGAAGAGGGCTATGTGCGCGGCCAGACCTTCCTGCATCCGGGCCTCGGCGTATCGTTCACGGTGCCCGACGGCTTCATCATCGACAATTCGGCGGCGGCGGTGACGGCGACCGGTCCCGGCGACATGGCGATCCGCTTCGACGGTGTGTCGATCGACAAGGATCGTGCGCTGACCGACTACATCAGAAGCGGCTGGGTGGCCGGTCTCGACGAGACCAGTGTGCGCCAGGAGACGATCGACGGCAACGAGGCGGCGACAGCGCACGCCGGCGCCGATGGCTGGCAGTTCGACATTGCGGTGATCCGCGCCGGCGGCCAAGTCTACCGGCTTTTGACAGCGGCCCCCTCGGCCAGCACGACACTCGATCCGGTGGCACGCTCGGTCAGCGGTTCGTTCCGCGTGCTCAGCCCCGCCGAGAAGGCGGCACTGAAGCCGCTGCATATCCGCGTCGTCACGGTACAGGCCGGGCAGACGATGGGCACACTTTCGGCGCAGATGGTCGGCGTCGACCGCAAGCTCGATCTGTTCCGCGTGCTCAACGCGATGTCGCCGGGCGCCTCGGTTTCGGCCGGCGACAAGGTCAAGATCGTCACGGACAGATAGCGCCGGTCTTCGTCAGAAACCCCAGCCTTCGTAGTGCTTTTTTCTGAGATAACTTTTCTGAGATAACTCGGGGCGGTACCCCTGTTCCTGGCAATCTCACGCTGCCATGAATTCGGGGTTCTGCTTGACCAGCGCGAGCTTGAGCTTTTCCATGGCGCGGGCCTCGATCTGGCGGACACGCTCCTTGGAAATGCCGAGCGTCTCGCCGAGCGCCTCAAGCGTCGCACCTTCGTCGGTCAGCCGACGCTCCTCGATGATCCTGAGTTCGCGGGCATTGAGCGCGCGGAGCGCCGTCTTCAGCCACATCAGGCGCCGTTCGACGTCGATGGTGTCGCCGGCGACCTCGTCAGGCAATGGATCGTCCGAAATCAGGAAGTCCATCCGCTCGGTGGTACCGGCCTCATCGGCGAGGGGTGCGTTGAGCGAAGAGTCAGGTGCTGAAAGCCTGGAATCCATCTTCGCGACATCGGCCTCGGAGACGCCTAGGGCTACCGAGACTTCGCGGTAGAGCGTGGCGTTGGAGATCGGCTCGGCGCCATTGGCAAGACGGGCG
Source organism: Mesorhizobium sp. M0772 (assembly GCF_040320135.1). Lineage (NCBI taxonomy): Bacteria > Pseudomonadati > Pseudomonadota > Alphaproteobacteria > Hyphomicrobiales > Phyllobacteriaceae > Mesorhizobium > Mesorhizobium sp. M0772. The sequence goes on from NZ_JAMYPB010000046.1 coordinate 28,257, forward strand.
CGCAGGCGCCGCAGGTTGAAGAACAGCGCCTTTTGCGCCGAAGAGGTGCCGCCGCGAACGATCGACCAGTTGCGCAGGATATAGTCCTGCATCGAAGCGCGGATCCACCATGTCGCATAGGTCGAGAAGCGCACCTCGCGCTCCGGCTCGAAACGCGCGGCTGCTTCCAGCAGCCCGACATGGCCCTCCTGGACCAGATCGCCGAGCGGCAGGCCGTAATGTCGGAACTTCGAAGCCATGGAGATGACCAGCCGCATATGGGCGACGGTGATCTGATGCAGCGCCTGCTGATCCTGGTCCTCCTTCCAGCGCAAGGCGAGAACATGTTCCTCATCGCGCTCGAGGTAGGGGGCTTTCATTGCCGTGCGGACCATGGTCCGTCCTGCCGTGTCTTCGATCATGCCGCGCTCCTGCTCCCGGACATTTTCGGACGGCCTGGCGGCCGTTATCTCTGTTTGACGCAATTCCGAAGGAAACCGCTTTCCCACTTTCCTGGAATTGCTTCGGGCCTAGCGCAGCCAAGGGTTCTTGAAATGGAAACGCGGCGCCCTACAACAAGCCATGAACGTGCCATACCGGGGATTGGTTCCGCCGCCGAGGGCGGTTGTTTTGTGCGGTCCGACAGGGCGCATCGACACCGCAGATCGGGACTATTGGCACCGATCGGAGCTGCTTTGAGAATCTGATTTCTGGATCGCCGTTTTTTTGAAATCTGGTTCCTTATTTTGCTGCGCTGTATCTGTCAGTTTCCGGCTCTCACAAGCGCCGGACACCGGCCAAGGACGGGATCACATAGAAATGAAATGGCTCAATTCGCTCATCATCGCCGGAACGCTGCAGGTTCTGGCTGTTACATCAGGCCACGCCGGCGCCAATCTCGACCAGATCAAGCAGGCCGGCACACTCAAGGTCGGCACCGAAGGCACCTATGCGCCCTTCACCTATCATGATGCTTCCGGCGCGCTGGTCGGCTTCGACGTCGAGATCGCCAAGGCGATCGGCGACAAGCTCGGCGTCAAGGTCGAGTTCCTCGAAGGCAAATGGGACGGGCTGATCGCCGGCCTCGACGCCAACCGCTACGACGCCGTGATCAACGAGGTCGGCATCACCGACGCGCGCAAGGCCAAGTACGATTTCTCCGATCCTTACATCGCCTCCAAGGCCGTGCTGATCGTGCGCGGCGACAACACCGACATCAAGACCTTCGCCGACCTCAAGGGCAAGAAGTCGGCACAGTCGTTGACATCGAATTTCGGCAAGCTCGCCGAGACCAACGGCGCCGAACTTGTCGGCACCGACGGCTTCGACCAGTCGATCCAGCTGCTGCTCACCGGCCGCGCCGACGCCACCATCAATGACAGCCTGTCTTTCCTCGACTTCAAGAAGCACAAGCCGGACGCCAATGTGAAGATCGCCGCGCAGGAAGAGAACGCCGACTATTCCGGCGTCATCGTGCGCAAGGGTGATCCGGAGCTGGTCGCGGCGATCAACAAGGCGCTGGCCGACATCAAGGCCGACGGCACCTACAAGAAGATCGCCGATACCTATTTCGGCCAGGATGTCTCGCAGTAAAGACCATCTCCCGGCGGTTTGCCGGCAATGACAAATAGCGGCGGGCCGTCTTTGACGGCTCGCCGTTATTCGCATGATATGAGAAGCACACAATCGCACTGCCGTCACCGCGGCGGTCTGTGAGGGAGGAGCCGTTCGTGCCGCACTGGCTACACCTGATGCTGGACTCGTTGCCGACACTGCTGTGGGCGGCGTTGATCTTCACCGTACCGCTGACATTGCTATCGTTCGCACTCGGCCTGTTCGTCGGCCTGGTTGTCGCCCTGGTGCGGCTGTTCGGCCCCAAGCCTCTGGTTGCCGTGGTCCGCTTCTATGTCTGGATCTTTCGCGGCACGCCGCTTCTGGTGCAGCTGTTCCTGATCTTTTACGGCCTGCCTTCGGTCGGCATATTGCTGGATGCTTTTCCGGCGGCGCTGATTGGCTTCACCCTCAACATAGGCGCCTACAGTTCGGAAATTATCCGCGCCGTGATCGGCTCGGTGCCGAGGGGCCAGTGGGAAGCGGCCTATTCGATCGGCATGACCTGGAGCCAGGCGATGCGGCGCACCATCCTGCCGCAAGCCGGCCGCGTCGCCGTGCCGCCGCTGTCCAACACCTTCATCTCGCTGGTCAAGGATACGTCGCTGGCCGCCGCCATCACCGTGCCGGAGATGTTCCAGGCGGCGCAGCGCATCGTCGCCACCACCTATGAACCGCTGATCCTCTATGTCGAGGCGGCGATCCTTTATCTGGCGATGAGCTCGGTGCTTTCGGCCTTGCAGACGCGGCTGGAGGAGCGGCTCAACCGCTATGGCGGCTTCCTGGAGGCGCGCTCATGATCGGCCTCACCGATATCGAAAAGCGCTTCGGCGACAATCTGGTGCTGAAGGGCGTGACGGTCACCATTGCCGAAGGCAGCGTCACCGCGCTTGTCGGTCCCTCCGGCGGTGGCAAGAGCACTCTGCTGCGCTGCATCAACCTGTTGGAGATCCCGACCTCGGGCATGGTGCGCATCGGCGACGAGACGCTGGAATTCCGTCCCGGCATCAAGATCCCCAGCCGCGACATCCAGCGCCTGCGGCTGCAGACCGGCATGGTGTTCCAGAACTTCCAGCTGTTCCCGCATCGCACCGCGATCGAGAACGTCATGGAAGGCCTGGTGACGGTGCTGAAATGGCCGACGGCAAAGGCGCGCGAGCGGGCACTGGCGCTGCTCGAGAAGGTCGGCATGGCGCACAAGGCGGATGATTGGCCGGCAACGCTGTCGGGCGGCCAGCAGCAGCGTGTGGCCATCGCCCGCGCCCTGGCGCCGTCGCCCAAGGTTCTGCTCTGCGACGAGCCGACCTCGGCGCTCGATCCGGAACTGGCGCAGGAAGTGGTCGACGTGCTCGGAAAACTCGCCAGCGAAGGCACCACCATGGTGATGGCCACGCACGACCTTCGCCTTGCCTCCAAGATCGCGCAGGAGGTGGTGTTCCTCGATGCTGGTGTCGTCGTCGAGAAGGGGCCGTCCACCGTGGTGTTCAGCAATCCGGAGCGGGAACGGACCAAGCGTTTTATTGCGACGCTGAAGCAGGAGGCGGAGAAGGAAGCCGGCGGCTGAGCCTTCTACCTCCCTCTTGTGGGGAGGTCGGACGGAAGGTCCGGGTCGGGTCTGTTGCCGTCCCCCATCTTCGCAGCGACCTGCCTGGGCGAGCCACGGGTCTCGCCCGTCCTTGGAACCCCACAAGGGGAGGGTAAAAACATAAACCCGGCACAAGGCCGGGTTTTCATGAATTCGACGGTGAAAGCGATCAGGCAGCTTCTTCCTGCTCGGCTTCCTCATTGTCGGCCTTGGCGCCGCGCTTCGGGCCCTTGTTGAGGTTGACCTCGATCAGGCGCACGGCTTCGGTTTCCGACATGCGGTTGACTGCCGCGATCTCGCGCGCCATGCGGTCGAGTGCCGCCTCATAGAGCTGGCGCTCGGAATAGGACTGTTCCGGCTGGTTGTCGGCACGGTAGAGGTCGCGCACGACTTCCGAGATCGAGATCAGGTCGCCCGAATTGATCTTGGCATCATACTCCTGCGCACGGCGCGACCACATGGTGCGCTTGACGCGGGCGCGGCCCTGCACGACCTTCAGCGCGCGCTCGACATAATCCTCTTCCGACAGCTTGCGCATGCCGATGGAGGTCGCCTTGGCGACCGGAACCTTCAGGCGCATCTTGTCCTTCTGGAAGTCGATGACGAACAGTTCCAGCTTGTGGCCCGCAACTTCCTGCTCGTCGATCGAGACGATCTGGCCGACGCCGTGTGCCGGATAGACGATGTACTCGCCGGTCTTGAAACCGTGGCGTGCCGAGGTGGACTTCTTCTGCGGGGTGATCGTTGCCATTACGCCCTGAACTCCTTGTTGTGGCACCGGCGGCCTGCCGGTCCGAACGCATGCGACCGGGGACACCGATCGTTAGCCGCACAACAAGATGAACCCATCGGAAAAAGCCGGGACCGGCAAACCGCATACATAGCGACTGCCTGGCCCAGATCGCTCTGGTCCGATTGGGGATTTCACCTTTCAGTGATTTGGGGCGCTTGCGCCATAAATCGACGTTGTGTCACCGGCATGTTTCAACTGGTGTAGCACAAAAAGTCGGAAGAATCAAGGTTTTGCTGCAAACGCGAAGGTCGAGCGACATCGCCGCCTGTCAAGGCAGTTAATGTATGATGCGCGTTACGCAGCGTTATGACGATCCAATAGGCCGCACTTTTTTGCTTTGCGCATCACCCTTTCCGAAATCGATTCCGATTCCAGGGTCATGCGCTCAATCGCCTTCGCCGGGCTCGGCGGAGAAATATTTCTCGAACTTGCCGGCCTCGCCGTCGAAGCTCTTGGCATCTGCCGGAGGCTCCTTCTTGGCGGTGATGTTGGGCCATTTCTCGGCGTATTCGGTGTTGACCTGCAGCCATTTGTCGAGGCCCGGCTCGGTGTCGGGCTTGATTGCATCGGCCGGGCATTCCGGTTCGCAGACGCCGCAGTCGATGCACTCGTCGGGATGTATGACAAGCATGTTCTCGCCCTCGTAAAAGCAGTCGACCGGACAGACCTCGATGCAGTCCATGTACTTGCATTTGATGCAGTTGTCGGTCACGACATAGGTCATTGGTCGGCTCCGGGACGTCCCGTTCTTGCTAGAGCGACGTGCGTCCACTTGGACGCACAAAGTACGCTCTAACACTTTGAATCTGCGCATCGTGCCTTCCGAAAAATCGATTTCCGATTTTCGCGCCGATGCGGCGGCTTTTTTGGTGAGGTAACGCCTTTGCCTGCCGCTTGCAAGGGCAGCCATTGCAGGCGGGGCCCGCGTGTCCGGAATGAAATTCCAGACCGCCGGCATGGCGCAGACGGCCAAGGCTTCAGTCTTCGCCGAACAGCCGGTCGGTTTGCCTGCGCTCTTTCTTGGTCGGCCGGCCGCTGCCGGCGTCGCGCAGCGCCGGAATGGCATCGGCAACAGCCTCGCCTTTTGGGACCGGCGGCGGGGACATGTCCTCGTAGAGCGTGCGCGCTTCCTCGGCCGGACCGCGCCGCACGCCGGTGCCAAGCACCTTCCAAATGAAAATACGGCGCTCGTGCGTAATGGTCAAAACGTCGCCAGGCTTGACCAGATCGGAGGCCTGCGCTGCTTTGTCGCTGTTGATGCGGACGCGTCCCGCGACAACCAGCTTGGCCGCCAGCGAGCGCGATTTTATCGCGCGCGAAAAGAACAGCCACTTGTCGATGCGCTGACGACCTTCAGCAACCATCGCAGCGAGTTATTTCTTGTTGGAGCATGATCTTGTCCGAAAACCGGTTCCACTTTTCGGGATCATGCTCAGAGCTTACTTCTTCAGCTGGTCGCGCAAGGCGGCGAGCTTGGCGAAGGGCGAGTCCGGATCGAAGCGCACCGGCCGTTCTTCGCGTGGCTTGGCCTGGAAGGCCGGCTTGGCGCCTTGCGGTCCGCCTTTGCCTTCCGGCCTGCCGCCTTTCCAGTCAGGCCGGCCCTCGCGCGGACGCTCGCCTTGCGGCTTGCCGTCGCGGCGCTGTTCGCCCTCGGCCTGCGGCTTGGGCTTGAACTTCGAACGGTCGAAACGTGGCTTGGCGGCACCGTCGCGCTGGTCGCGCCGGCCCTGATAGGCCGGCCGCTCGCCCGTTGCCGGCTGTCCGCCGGCAGCGTCGGCCGGCGCATCGGCGCGGGCAGCCTGGCCGTTACGCGGGCGATTGTCCCGGCCTTGACGATGGCGCGGGCGCTGCTCGAAACGACCCTGCCGCCACAGCAAGATGGGCTTTGGCGCTTCGGCCTCGGGGACAGGCTCAGCGCTTCCACCCTCCCCCTCGTGGGGAGGGTCGGCGCGCAGCGCCGGGGTGGGGGCAGCGCCGGCGTCGGCGGTTGCGCCTGCATCGGCTACGCGGTCTGCACTATCGGTTTCGTCAGCGCTGTCACCCCCACCCGCGTCGCTTCGCGCCGCGACCTCCCCCATCGAGGGGGAGGTAAAAGCGTCGGCGCTTTCGGTGACAGTGTCGTCAGCCTCTGCAACGGCCGGAGCGTGTTCTTGCGCTGCAGGCTCTGCAGTTGTTTCGTCGATGGCTGGGACCTCGGCGGTAGCTTCAACGGCCGCAGCTGGCTCCGAACCCTCGGCAGGCGCTTCCGGCTGAGCGTCTGCAACAGCCTCCGATGCGACTTCGGCAACGGGCTCCTCAGCCGCAACCTCAGTGGCGGAAGCCGCATCCGGCTCCGAACTGTCGGTCGGCGCTTCAGCGACAGCTTCGCCTGCAGCGGCTTCCGCCGTCTGGGCCTGCTCGGCCTTCGCTGCCGCTTCCGCCAGCTTTGCCGCCGCGGCTTCGCGCGCGGCATTGTCCTGCGCTTCCAGCCGCGCCTTCACCTCTGCGGGCGGCTTCGGCTCGGCGCGATAGCCGAGACCTTTCAGGATCTCTTCCATGTCGTCGGCGGTGGCGCCGAGGATGGACATCATCGGCGGCGTCACCATGAAGGACTGGCCGTCATAAGCGCCGTCGGGGCGCTGTCCCAGACCGGGCTTCCAGTTGGTCGCAGGCCGGATCAGGTCGGCCAGCCGTTCCAGAATGTCGATGCGCACGGCGCGGCGCCCGAGATTGCGGTAGCCGGCGAGCCTGTAGAAGCTCTTGTCGAAGGCCGGGTCGATGACCACCGATGTGCGGCCGGAGGCCAGCGCGTGCACCACGTCGCCAAAGCCGGGCTTGTCCTTGCCGTCGTTCTTCAGCGCCCACAACAGCGTAATCAGTCCGGCGGGCGCCGGCTTGATCAGCGCCGGCACGAAGACGTGGTAGGCGCCGAAGCGCACACCGAGCCGGCGCAAGGCGGCGCGACCCTCCTGGTCGAGCGACTTCATTTCCTCGGCGATGTCGCGGCGGTTGATGAGGCCGAAATGCTCGACGAGCTGGAAGGCGATGCCACGGCCGATGCCGGCGATCTGCTCGGCATTCTTCAAGTCGACCAGCGGCTTCAGCAAGGATTCGATCTGGAAATTGACGAAACGCTCGGCGCGCGCGGCGACCTTGTCTCGGGCGGGGCCGGTCAACTGCTCGTCGGCCAAAAGCACCAGGCGCGGCTTCAGCGCGTCCTCGCCGGCAACCAGCGTGCCGATCGGCGCGCCGATCCAGCGCAGCGTGCCGTCGGAGCCGAGCGCAAGGTCGCAATTGGCGCAGGCGCCGAAGCGTTCGGCACGCGCCTCGAACTCGGCGGCCAGCGCTTTTTGCGCTGCCGTACGCACGGCCTTGGCGTCTTCGCCGCCGGCGCTCTGGTCGGCGGTGAAGCGGAACCCTTGCAACTCGCCGACATGATGGCCTTCGACAAGGACGGTTCCGGTAGGACTGATTTCGGCTTCAGGCATTGTATTTTCTCTAAGGCGCCGCATGAGGACGGAAGTCCTGCGGTCTACAAACCGTTTCGTCAACCGCTCATGCAGCGCATCCGACAATCTGTCTTCGATTTCGCGCGTCTTTTCCCGCCAGTGTGCCTGATCGGCCAGCCAGCCCGGCCGGTTGGACACGAATGTCCAGGTGCGGATCTGCGCAATGCGGTGCGACAGCGTGTCGATGTCCCCCTCGGTCGTATCGGCGCGGCGCACCTGCTCGGCCATGTAGTTCTCGTCGACATGGCCGTGTTTGGCCAGGTCGGTGTAGATAGAAGCGATCAGGTCGGAGTGCTGGGCCGGCGCGATCTTGCGGTAGTCCGGCAACGCGCAGGCTTCCCACAGCAGCGCGACGCGCTTGGCATTGGTAGCCAGCGCGCGGATGTCCTCGTCGCGGGAGAGATGTTCGAGCGCCTGGGCATCGACCGCCGGCAGCGCCCGCGTCAGGCCTTCGACCGGCGCGTTGGTTTCGATCGAGCGCTTCAGCGCGTCGAGGCTGGCGAAGTCGAAATGCGCGGTGCGCCATTGCAGCACCTTCACCGGATCGAACTCGTGCCCCTCGATGCGCTTGACCAGTTCCTCGTCCAGCGGATCGACCTGGCCGGTGACGCCGAAGGTGCCGTCGCGCAGATGGCGGCCGGCGCGGCCGGCGATCTGGCCGAGCTCGGCCGCCGTGAGATTGCGGTACTGATAGCCGTCGAATTTGCGGTTCTGGGCGAAGGCGACATGATCGAGATCAAGGTTGAGCCCCATGCCGATGGCGTCGGTGGCGACGAGATAGTCGACGTCGCCTGCCTGGAACATTGCCACCTGGGCATTGCGGGTGCGGGGCGACAGCGCGCCGAGCACGACCGCCGCTCCTCCTTGCTGGCGGCGGATCAGCTCAGCGATGGCATAGACCTCGTCGGCGGAGAAAGCGACGATCGCCGTACGCCGCGGCAGGCGGGTCAATTTCTTCGAGCCGGCATAGGCCAGGTGCGACAGGCGAGGGCGCGTCACCACCGAGACGCCTCTCAGCAGCTTTTGCAGGATGCCATGCATGGTGGCCGCGCCGAGCAGCAGCGTTTCCTGGCGGCCGCGCAGGTGCAGGATACGGTCGGTGAAGATGTGGCCGCGCTCGAGGTCGCCGGCGAGTTGCACCTCGTCGATGGCGACGAAGGCAACGTCGGTCTCGCGCGGCATGGCTTCGACGGTGCAGACCGAATATTTCGCGCCGGGCGGCTGGATTTTTTCCTCGCCGGTGATGAGCGCCACCTTGTGGGCGCCGACCTTTTCGCAGACGCGGGCATAGACCTCGCGCGCCAGAAGGCGGAGCGGCAGCCCGATAATGCCGCTCTCATGCGCCACCATGCGCTCGATGGCGAGATGGGTCTTGCCGGTGTTGGTCGGACCCAGCACGGCAGTCACGTCGCGGCCCGACAGGATCAGCGGCTCGGTGTGTTTCGGCTGGATGTTCATCGGCCTGGAGATGAGGCTTTCTGCATCGTGTTGTCGGGAGCGCGCCTCGCGTGGCGCGTATGACAGGCGACACATAGGGATTTCAGGCGCGAAGCGAAAGCGGAATGTTCCGGCCGGCAGTCCCACGGTTCGTCGTTGAGGTCTCAATTAACAGTTGGAACGAGTCTGGAACGAATCGGAGACGAATCAGTGACTCCGGCAGATTCAGCTTTTGTTCACGGCTACATGTGGATTTTGCGAGCCTGATTCTCACCATATGCTGAATCGCGGAAACTGGCCCGATTCCTGCAAGGCGACCATTGGCGTTAACCTTTGCCGGCCGGCATCGTCGTGATCCGATACGCCTCGGCCAACATTATGAAATTGCTGAATTTTCTTAATCGGCCTTAACCATTTTCCGGTGGTATTCGGCCTTGGTCGTTAACGTTCCGCTCAAAGCCGGAACGAATGGGTGACGAATCGGCGATGGCGGGATTTTCCTGGTTTGTTCACCCCAACATCTTGTGTTATCCACAGCTTGTCCACCGAGAATTCACAGCTTGCGAACCGGGTTTTGCACAGGGCGCCTAAAAATCGTTAATCTTTGCGTGCCGGAACGGGTCAATGTCTCGCGCGCAGCCCGGGGAACATCGCCGGCCGGCGATGAAAAACGGGCCATAAGGCGGCCCGTCCTACCGGGCGAAATTGCTGTCGTTCAGACGAAGTACTGGCCGCCATTGGCGGTGATGGTCGAGCCGGTGATGAAACCGGCGTCCTCAGAGGCGAGGAAGACGACGCAACGCGCGATCTCTTCCGGTTCGCCGAGGCGGCCGACCGGGATCTGCGGAATGATGCGTTCATTCAGCACCTTCTCGTCGATCGCCTTGACCATCTCGGTGGCGATGTAGCCGGGGCAGATGACATTGACTGTGATGCCCGCGCGCGCGCCCTCCTGCGCCAGCGCCTTCGAGAAGCCGATGTCGCCGGCCTTTGCGGCGGAATAGTTGACCTGGCCGGCCTGGCCTTTCTGGCCGTTGATGGAGGAGATGGTGATGACGCGGCCGAATTTGCGGTCGCGCATGCCGCCCCACAGCGGATGCGTCATGTTGAAGACCCCAGACAGATTGGTGTCGATGACTTCCTTCCACTGCTCGCGCGTCAGCTTGTGGAACATGGCGTCGCGGGTAATGCCGGCATTGTTGACCAGCACCGAGACCGGGCCGAGATCGGCCTCGACCTGTTTGATTCCGGCGGCACAGGCGTCGTAGTCGGCGACCGACCATTTGTAGGCCTTGATGCCGGTTTGTGCGCTGAACTTCCCCGCTGCCTCGTCATTGCCGGCATAGTTGGCGGCAACGGTGTAACCGGCATTCTTCAGGCCGATCGATATGGCGGCGCCGATGCCGCGCGATCCACCGGTGACGAGCGCTACTTTGGTCATTGAAAGTTCTTCCTCCCTTTGGTCGGAAGAAGGGAATAGGGAGTAGGGAATAGCGAGTAGGGATCGATATCCCGCCGCGCTGCTCCTTCTTCCCTATTCACTACTCCCTATTCACTACTCACTTCTTGTTCACAGCGCTTCCACGCACAGAGCGACGCCCATGCCGCCGCCGATGCACAGCGTGGCAAGGCCCTTCTTGGCGCGGCGGCGGCGCATCTCGAAAACCAGCGTGTTGAAGACGCGGGCGCCCGACGCGCCGATCGGATGGCCGATGGCGATGGCGCCGCCATTGACGTTGACGATCGACGTATCCCAGCCCATGCCCTTGTTGACGGCGCAGGCCTGCGCAGCGAAGGCTTCATTGGCCTCGACAAGGTCGAGGTCCTTGACCGACCAGCCGGCCTTCTCGAGCGCCCGCTTCGAGGCGGGAATAGGTCCGGTGCCCATGATCGCCGGATCGACGCCGGCCGTCGCCCATGAGGCGATGCGCACCAGCGGGGTGATGCCGCGCCTTGTGGCTTCAGCCTCGCTCATCAGCAGCGCGCCGGCGGCGCCGTCATTGATGCCCGACGCGTTGGCGGCGGTCACGGTGCCGTCCTTGTCGAAAGCCGGCTTCAGCTTGGACATGGCGTCGATGGTGGCGCCGTGGCGGATGTACTCGTCCTGGTCGACGACAGTGTCGCCCTTCCTGCCCTTGATCGTGAAGGCGACGATCTCGTCCTTGAACTTGCCGGCCTTCTGCGCGGCCTCGGCCTTGTTTTGCGAGGCCAGCGCAAACTGGTCCTGGTCGTCGCGGGTGATCTGGAACTGGCGGGCGACGTTCTCGGCGGTGTTGCCCATGTGGTAGCCGTTGAAGGCGTCCCACAACCCGTCCTTGATCATGGTGTCGATCATCTTGTAGTCGCCCATCTTGACGCCGGCGCGCAGGTGCTCGGCGTGCGGCGACAGCGACATCGATTCCTGGCCGCCGGCGATGATCACAGTGGCGTCGCCGGCGGCGATCTGCTGCATGCCGAGCGCGATGGCGCGCAGGCCAGAGCCGCAAACCTGGTTGAGCCCCCAGGCGGTGGTCTCCTGGGGCAGGCCGGCATTGATCGACGCCTGGCGGGCGGGGTTCTGGCCCTGCGCGGCGGTCAGCACCTGGCCGAGAATGACCTCGTCGACTTCACCCGGCTCGACGCCGGCGCGCGCCAAAAGCTCCCTGATGACGACGGCGCCAAGTTCATGCGCCGGGGTGGCGGCGAAGGCGCCGTTGAAAGAGCCGACAGCCGTGCGTGCGGCGCTGGCAACGACGATTGAATTGGAAGCGGACATTTTTCTCTCCAGACTTCGAGGTGTCGTGTTCTTGGGGGCTTGTTGGGACTTTTCTTGCCCGTTCCACACCCCAAGTCAAACCGGAAATGGGCATGCCGGCCAAGCGCCGCAAGCAGGGCGCGGGCGGCCGGCGGGATCGCCCAACCTTTGCTGCGCAGCATAATTGGCCGGCCATGCAGCAATTAATGATGCCGCACTGCACAAAGCGCTTGGAATTATAGAGCTTTTGCGCATATCCTTAAAAATGGCGCAATCGTTACCGGCGGCTTACTCAGGCGCGCCGGTGTCCCGGGAGGATGCTGATGGCCGCGAAAGACGACCCTATCATTATCAAGAAATATGCCAATCGCCGGCTCTACAACACCGGCACCAGCACCTATGTCACGCTCGAGGATCTGGCCGAGATGGTCAAGAAGGGCGAGGAGTTCACCGTCCAGGACGCCAAGACCGGTGACGACATTACCCATCCGGTGCTGACGCAGATCATCTTCGAACTGGAGAACAAGGATGGGCAGAACATGCTGCCGATCCCGTTCCTGCGCCAGTTGATCGCTTTCTATGGCGACCAGATGCAGCAGATCGTGCCGAGCTTCCTCGAACAGTCGATGATGGCCTTCTCCAAGGAACAGGAGCGGTTCCGCGAGCAGATGAAGGGCGCGATCGGCAAGTCGCCGCTGGATGTGATGAAGATCGCCACGCCGATCAAGGCGCTGGAAGAGCAGACACGCCGCAACATGGAAATGTTCCAGAACGCGATGCGCCTGTTCACGCCCTTCCCGACCGCCGCCACAAATGCTGCGGCCGCGGCTGCACCCGAGCCGGCCCGCAAGGACGTCCCGGAAAAGAGCGGCGACGACCTTCAGGAACTGAAGCAACAGATCGCCGCCATGCAGCGCAAGCTCGACACCATGTCGTAAGCGACCGCCGCATGGTCGACCGCCCTCAGTTGGTCGAGGCGGCCGTTACGGGTCGATTTTCAGCTGCCACGGTTCCCAGATATCGTCGGGCTGGCCGTCGAGCGAGCGGTAGAAGGCTTTGGCCGGCGAGTTGGATTTCAGCACCGTCCATTTGATGGCGGAGGCGCCAATGCTCAAAGCGTGTTGGCGAAGCTGTTCAACAAGCGCATGGCCGACCCCCATGCCGCGCGTCGCTTCAGTGACGTAGAGTTCCTTCAGCCAGACAACCGGCTTCAGGTCGTAGGTCCAGGGGATGAGGTAGTGGACGGCGATGCCGACGATCACGCCCTCTCGCTCCGCCACCAACACGCCGAACCGGGGCGATGGCCCCAGCCCGTGCTCGATGAGGTTCGCTTCGGTGACGCGAAGCTTGTCGTCATAACCCTCGAAGACAGCTAGCGCCCGCATGAGGGCGAGCACCGCACCGACATCCTGGCGCTCGAATGGACGAATTCTAACCATCGCCTTCTGCATGCTTGCTCAGTCTTCAAGGCCGACCATATCGCGTGGCCTCACGCGTGCAATACACCGGGCTCCTTGCCTGAAGCGAAAGGAAGGTCCTCGTCCTGCCAACCGGTTATGCCGCCGATCATGATCTTCACGGGACGACCGAGGCTGGCCAGCTTGAAGGCCGCCTGATCCGCGCCATTGCAATGCGGTCCCGCGCAATAGACGACGAACAGCGTCCTTTCGGGCCATTGCACCATCCGCCCGGCCGATATTTCGCGGTGGGGCAGATGCAGCGCGCCCGGCACATGGCGGCGTCCATAGGCTTCCGGCGAACCGACCACATGCAGGAGAACAAAGTCCGGCTCTCCGGCACGCAGTGCGGCGGCGACGTCGGAACAGTCGGTCTCGACGGAAAGCCGGCGCAGAAAATGGTCGCGGGCGATATCCGGCGATGCCGCCGGAATGTCTGTCACGTGCCTCATCCTCGTATCTCCATTGCTGATGCGACGGAGAGATAAGACAGGAAGCAGGGCGATTGCAGCTGGCAGCTTTGCCATATATCGTCAAGATCATGCCATCCTCTGCGAATCCGCGCCCTGCCAACCCTCTTGTCGTTGCCGTTGCCTATGACGGGCTGTGCACGTTCGAGTTTGGCGTGGCGGTTGAGATCTTCGCCTTGCCGCGGCCGGAAATGGGTGAGGATTGGTACCGTTTTGCGGTTGCCGGTATTGATACCGGTGAAATGCGCGCGCTGGGCGGCGTGCGTATTGTTGCCGACGGCGGGATCGATCTGATCGGCCAGGCCGGCACGGTGATCGTACCGGGATGGCGCGGAACGGAGGCTCCGGTGCCGCCGGCGCTGATCGAGGCGCTTCGAAAGGCACACGAGCGCGGCTCTCGCATTCTTTCGATCTGTTCGGGCGTGTTCGTGCTTGCCGCCGCCGGCCTGCTGGCGGGCAAAAGAGCGACCACGCATTGGCGCTACAGCGAGAAGCTGACGGAGATGTACCCCGACATCACCGTGATTCCGGACGTTTTGTACATCGATGAGGGCAATGTGCTGACATCGGCAGGCAGTGCCGCGGGCATCGACCTTTGCCTGCATCTGGTGCGGCGCGACTTCGGCACCAAGGCGGCAAACATGGTGGCGCGGCGTCTGGTGGTGCCGCCGCATCGCGACGGCGGTCAGGCGCAGTATGTCGAGAGCTCCGTTCCCGAGCCGCACGAGCGCAGCCGGCTCGGACCGTTGATCGACAGGATGCGCGCCAATATTTCCGCCGACTATCCGGTCGCCATCTTGGCCGAGCTTGCCGGGATGAGCGAGCGGACGTTCCTGCGCCGGTTCGCGGCCGCGACCGGCGTCACGCCGGCGCGCTGGCTGCTGTCGGAACGGCTTTCGCGGGCGCGCACGCTGCTGGAAGACACCGCCATGCCGATCGAACGGATTGCCGAGACCGCCGGCTTTGGCGCGGCAGGCACGCTGCGGCATCATTTTCGTCAGCAGTTCGCCACGACGCCCGTCGCGTACCGTGCGCGGTTCGGGAACACGGCCAGGTCGGCTTAAGTCACGCGTCCCTCATAGCGGCCACGCGGCCTGATGATGCTGCCGCTAATGATCTGTTCGACCATATGCGCGGCCCAGCCGACACTGCGTCCGAGCGCAAACAGCTGGAACGGTGCATCGCGCGGCAAGCCAAGGCCGCGCGTCAGAGCGGCCAAGGCGAAGTCGATGTTGGGCTGGGCACCGACCGCCGCCATGGCGGCTTTTTGCAGCTGTTGCAGCGTCTCGTCGACAGGGATGACTTCCAGAAGTGCGGTGGCACGGGGATCGCCGTCGGGATAGAGCGGATGGCCGAACGCCGGCAAGGGCCGATCATGGCCGAGCCAGCGCCGGATCGCCGCATCCGCGCCGTGGGCTGCTGCATCTTCAGCCAGTTGCATCGCCGCTTCGCCGGCGCCACCGTGGCGCGGGCCGGACAGCGTTGCCAGGCCGGCCAGCAGGCATGCGGCAGGCGAGGCGCCTGTGGACGCTGCGACGCGGGCGGCAAAGGTCGATGCGTTGAGTTCATGATCGGCGAGCAGGACGAGGGCGCAGCGGATCGCTTCCGCGCCGGCATCATCCACCGACCAGCCCTGCGCCAGGCGCTTATGGACGGGCGCTGTGCCGGCTTCAGCGCCCAGCGACTGCGCCAGCGCTCCGACTGTGCGCGCGGCCTCGGTGCACAGCGAGGCGGCGCTGCGTCCTAGCGAAGGCCGCCCGTGGCCTGCAAGCATGGCAAGCTGCGCAAAGGCCGAGGCGCGGCCGACTGGATGAGGCGCTTCAGGTGACGGAGCTTTGAAAGCCACCGGTTCAGGCGAGGCCCAGAGCACAGCAGCGGTTTCCTCCAGCGTCGCCGATTTGGATAGCGCAACAGCGTCTTGTCCTCGATAGATGAGGCGACCGTGCAGAACGGTCGAAATTGCTGTTGCGATCGAGGGTTCGCCCCAGGCGATCGCGCTCGCGGCGATGGCCGAGGGACTGCGGCCGTGCGCCCGGCGGGTCGCCAATGCCGCGATGTCGTCGGCGCGGTACTGGCTGCGGCGCGGGTCGCTCTCATCCGGCCGCATGCCGATGCGGCCGCGGCTGACATAGGCGTAAAGCGTCTGCGGCCGGACCTTGAGCCTTTCCAGCGCCTCTTCCCGCGACAGCCATTCGGACATTTTTAGCCCATACATTGATTATATTGATCAAGATTGATCGAGGCGCAGCCTAACCCTTATCTCCCATGCAGAAAAGCTGCAAGGAGATGAGATATGGCGAACGGGCTCGATGATGTGGTGGCGGCGGAGACCGTGCTCTCCGATGTCGATGGCCTTGGTGGCCGCCTGACGATCCGCGGTCATTCGCTGCCGGAATTGGCGGGACGCTGGCGCTATGCGCAAGTGGTTCGCCTGTTGCTCGACGGCTTCTTCGACGGCCTTCCCGGCGATGCCGAACTGGCAGCGAGGCTGGGCAAGGCTCGCGTCGAGCTGTTCGAGCGGCTTGCACCCTCGCTGCCGCTGCTCGCACCGATTGAGATCTATGGCGCCATGCGCGCCGGCATGGCGCTGCTGCCGGATGGCGAGACGCTGACGGACGCCTTGCGGCTGATCGCGGCGCCCGCCGTGCTGACGCCGGCTCTGCTGCGGCTGGCGCGTGGCGAGCAGCCGATCGCACCTGACGCGAAGGCCGATCATGCCGCCGACATGCTGAGGATGCTCGAGGGATCCGTCCCGTCGCCGGCGCTGGCAAGGGCACTCGACACCTATCTGGTCACCGTGTGCGATCACGGCCTCAACGCCTCGACCTTTGCCACCCGCGTCGTCGCATCGACGCTGGCAGGGCTGACATCGTCGGTGCTGGCCGGGCTCGGCGCGCTCAAGGGGCCGCTGCACGGCGGCGCGCCCGGCCCGGTGATCGAGATGCTCGATGCAATCCAGGCGCATGGCGACGCGGCCGGTTGGCTGCGCGAGAAGGTCGCGCATGGCGAGCGCATCATGGGTTTCGGCCATCGTATCTACCGCGTGCGCGATCCGCGCGCCGATGTACTGAAAGCCGTCGTGCGGCAGCTCGGCAGCGAGGGCGAAGCCGGCCGCCGCCTGGCCTTCGCCGAACAGGTCGAGCAGACGGCGCTCGAAGTGCTGCGGATCGCCAAGCCGCAGCGCTCGCTGCAGACCAATGTCGAGTTTTACACAGCGCTTGTGCTTGAGGCGGCTGGCTTTCCGCCACAGGCGTTCAGCAATGTCTTTGCCGCCGGACGTGTCGCCGGCTGGATCGCGCATGCGCGCGAACAGCAGACGACGGGGCGGCTGATCCGTCCACAATCGCGCTATGTCGGGCCGGTGCCGGACCTCGTGGCCTGAGGTTCCAAGTTCAGATTGTTGCGAAGAGGACCCCACCCTAGCTTGCCGGGGCGAGCCACGGGTCTCGCCCGTCCTTCGGACCCCCACAAGGGGGAGGGCAGCTGGCGCGCGCCGCCGAAACGTCGGTGGTTTGCTGAGATCAGCGTCTACCAAGTCTCCCTCCCCCTTGTGGGGAGGGATCAAGGGTGGGGGTATTCGTAGGGCGAAGACCTGGGCGTGGAGGACCATTCCCCATGACCAAAATTTCATGTGATCACGCGACCGTGTTCGTGTTCTTGCCTTGGTCATCCCTTATATGCTGCGCTGCATTATAAGTCCGCTGCAGTCGAACCCGCCCGATCCCCGGGCGGAATGAGGCAGCAGCGACCAAACCGAACAGGAACGCCATGACCAAAAACGGCAAGGCGGAGGAAACGAAGAAGATCAACATCGCGCTGCAGGGCGGCGGCTCGCACGGGGCCTTCTCCTGGGGCGTGCTCGACCGGCTGCTGGAGGATGGCAGGCTGGAGATCGCGGCGGTGTCCGGCACCAGCGCCGGCGCCATGAATGCGGTGGCGCTGGCCGATGGGTTTGTGCGCGCCGGCGTCGAGGGTGCACGGCAAAAGCTCGACGATTTCTGGCGCGCGGTGGCGGCCAAGGGCCGCTTCAGCCCGGTGCAGCGCATGCCGTGGGACGTCGCCTGGGGCAACTGGTCGATCGAGAACACGCCCGGCTATTTCTTCTTCGACACCATGTCGCGAGTGTTTTCGCCCTATGTCGCCAATCCGCTGGGCTTGAACCCGCTGCGCGACGTGGTCGAGCAGGAGATCGATTTCAAAAATGTCCACGCCTGCAAGTCGATGGAGCTGTTCATTTCGGCGACCAATGTCGAGACCGGCCAGCTGCGCGTCTTTTCCGACGGCGAGATCGACCTCGACACGGTGATGGCCTCGGCCTGCCTGCCGCAATTGTTCCGCGCCGTCGAGATCAAGGGCGTGCCCTATTGGGATGGCGGCTATGGCGGCAATCCGGCGCTGTTTCCGTTCTTCAAGACGGCGGCGACGGAGGATGTGCTGCTGGTGCAGATCAATCCGGTGGTGCGCGAGGGCACGCCGAAAAGCGCCAACGAAATCCAGAACCGCATCGACGAGATCACCTTCAATGCCGGGCTGCTGAACGAATTCCGCTCGATCGCCTTCGTCAAGGAGCTGATCGCCGCCGGCCGGCTGCCGCCTGGCGAATACCGCGACATCCGCATGCACCGCATCGATGCCGACGAAGCGTTCAAGGATCTGTCGGCGTCATCCAAGGTCAACGCCGAATGGGCTTTTTTGACCTATTTGCGCGACCTTGGCCGTATAGCGGCCAGCGACTGGCTGGAGGAGAATTACGACGCCGTCGGCAAGCGGCCGACGCTCGATCTTTCCGGCGAACTCGATGACGGCTTCAAACCGGTGCGCGGGCCGGCACCGGGACGGCGGGTGAAGGAATTCCTCGCCGCCCGCAAGAAGCCGGAGGCGGAACGCCGGCGGGCCTGAGTCCGCCCGGATCGATCAAGACGATCAGCGAAGTGTTCGGCAAATCGGAGTAGCGCCGACGACCTTCCGTCCCGGAACAACCGTTGCGTGTGACGGTATACAAAATCATACTGACGCCTGCTGCCATTCACTGAGTGGCTACGCAGGTCGCGCCCACATTTGAGCGTCAAAAACTAGTGCGGGCACAGGGGGGTATCAGTGCTCAAAACGCCTTGAAAACAAAGCGCCTCCAACATCCGTATGGTTCCGAGACTGTCGTTCCGCCGCCTGACGGGGCGCCGATAAAACCGTTTTCGTTGGCCACACTACATCGCCTGGCACAATGTTCCTGCAACTTTTCGACTGTATTGCGATGCAACTTTGATGTAGAAGCGCGGCTTCGCCGTTCACGGCAAATTGAACACGGCCTGGCGCGCACCCATATCGGCGACGCGCCCGAGTTGGAAGACACGGTAGCTGTTAGACGACGGACTCCTGTTGGATAACGACTTGGCCGAACCCCGCAGTGGAAAAAAATGATGCCGAAGATCAGGTTTCACAAGCTTGCCGCTATTGTCGTGCTCATCGGCTTCGCCGCCTGGATGGGAACAGGCGCGTTCTCGTCCGTCGGCAGCGCCGCTGTCGAAGGTGCTGGCAAGGCAGGCGATCAGGCCAAGCCGGGCGATCAGGCCAAGGCACCGGATGCAACCAAGACCGCCGAGGCCGAACCGAAGGCGCCGCTGCGCACCGTCGCGGTGGTGACGCCGCCGCGCAAGACCTATGCCCGCGCCATCCGCATTTCCGGGCTGACCGAGGCCGACAAGCGCGCCGTGCTGGCGACGCGCGTCGCCGGCGTCATCGAAAAGCTGCCGGTCAAGCAGGGCGATCACGTCAAGACCGGCGACCTGGTGCTGATGCTGGCGGCCGAAGAAAAGATCTCGATGGTCGACAGTGCCAGGCAGCTCGTCGCGCAGCGCCAGGCTGAACTCGACGCATCGCTGCGGCTCATGAAGACCGGCAATCTGCCCAAGCTGCAGCTCGACACGGCGCGTTCGAACCTGACCGCTGCGCAGTCGCAGCTGGAAACGGCGCAGGCCGAACTCGACCGCAATCTGGTCAAGGCGCCCTTCGACGGCGTCATCGACCGGGTGCCGGTGGAGCTCGGCAGTTCCGTCATGCAGGGCGGCGAGGTGGCAACCATCCTCAAGCTCGATCCGGTGATTGCGCGCGGTGAAGTCAGCGAACGCGACCTCGGCTATCTCAAGCTCGGCGACAAGGCTGCTGTCCGGCTGGTCAGCGGCCAGACCGTCGAAGGCACCGTGCGCTACATCAGCCGCGACGCCTCGTCGGCGACGCGCACCTTCCGCGTCGAGATCGCCGTCCCCAATGCCGACGGCTCGGTGCCGGCCGGCATGACGGCAGAGATTGCGCTCAGCGCGCAGCCGACCGACGCCGTCATGTTGCCGCGCTCCGTGGTGACGCTGGGCGACAAGGGAGACCTCGGCATCCGCGCCGTCGACAAGGACAACAAGGTGGTGTTCTTCCCGATCGACCTGGTCGATGACTCGCCGAAGGGCCTGGTGCTTGGCGGCATTCCCGCCGATGCCCGCGTCATCGTCGCCGGCCAGGAGCTCGTCAAGGAAGGGGACGTCGTCAAGCCGGTCGAGGCCGACCAGGCGACCATCCAGAAACTGTTGGGCGAAGCGACAACGCAGTAGCGCCGGGTGGCCCCGGGCGGGGACAACCGGCCGCCATGCGGCTCCTGAAATCTTGAGAACAGGCCATGGATATCGTCAAACTCGCGATCAACAATGCCCGGCTGACCATTGCGGTGCTGGTCTTCCTGCTGCTGGCGGGCTGGGTCGCCTATCAGTCGACACCGAAGGAAGCGGAACCCGACGTTCCTACCCCTTATGTTTATATAAATGTTGCCTATCAAGGCATCGCGCCCGAAGACGCTGAAAGACTTCTGCTTAGGCCTCTGGAGGCAAAGCTTAAGAGTCTCAAGGGGTTAAAGGAGATGAAATCATCCGCCTATCAGGGCGGTGCCTTTGTCTTCCTTGAGTTTCTGCCGTCTATAAAAGTCGACACCGCGGTGACTGATACACGCTCGAAGGTTCAGGACGCGAAGGCTGACCTTCCCCAAGCGGCAGAAGAACCGGTTGTTACCGAGGTCAACATTTCCGAGTTTCCCGTCCTGGTCGTCACGCTGTCCGGCGATGTGCCCGAGCGTGTGCTTACGGCGGCGGCGCGCGAACTGCGCGACCGCATCGAGGAAGTCCCGGGCGTTCTTGAGGGCACCATACAAGGCGCGCGCGACGATCTCGTCGAGGTCGTCATCGACCCGATGAAGCTGTCCTCCTACGGCCTGCAGCTCGACCAGTTGATCGGCGCGGTCGGCGCTTCCAACAGCCTGGTCGCCGCCGGCAATATCGAGGGTTCGGAAGGCAAATACGCTGTCAAGGTGCCGTCGCTGATCGAGACACCCGAGGATGTGGCTTCGCTTCCGGTGGTCGCCGGGCCCAATGCCGTGGTGCAGGCGAAGGACATCGCCATGGTGCGTTCGACCTTCGCCGATGCCGAGACCATCACCCGCCTCAACGGCAAGCCGGCCATCGCCATTGAAGTCAAAAAGCGCATCGGCGCCAATCTGATCGACACGCTGGCCAAGGTGCGGGAAGTATCCGACGCCTACGTCAAGACGATGCCGGAAGGCATGAACATCACCTACACGCAGGACAAGTCGGTCTTCGTCAACCAGCTGCTGGGCGACCTGCAGAACCACGTGATGATCGCCGTCATCCTGGTGTTCATCGTCATCCTCTATGCGCTGTCCGGCCGCGCCTCGCTGCTGATCGGGCTAGCCATTCCGTCATCGTTTCTGATCGGCATCCTGCTCTTGGCGATGATGGGCTACACGATCAACATGATCGTGCTGTTCAGCCTTATCCTGGCGGTCGGCATGCTGGTCGACGACGCCATCATCGTCACCGAATTCGCCGAACGGCGCATGGGCGAAGGCATGCCGAAGGCGGAAGCCTTCACGCTTGCCGCCAAGCGCATGGCCGGTCCGGTCATCGCCGCGACGATGACGCGCATCGCGGCGTTTTCGCCGCTGCTGTTCTGGCCCGGCATCATCGGCGACTTCATGAAATACATGCCGATCACGCTGATCGTCACGCTGTCGGCCTCGATGCTTTATGCGCTGGTGTTCGCGCCGACGCTGGGCGCGCTTTTCGCCAAGGCGCCGGAGCATCACGAGGAACAAAATCGCGACGGCTGGTACATGGCGCTGGTCAAGCAGGCGGTGCGCTTCCCCATCACTGTGCTGGTGCTCACCGCCGTGCTGCTCACCGGCGTCGGCTTCGCCTATTCGAAATATGGCGCCGGCGTCGAGTTCTTCCCCAGCGTCGAGCCCGATTACGGTCTGCTCTATGTGCATGCCCGCGGCAATCTCTCGCTGGCCGAAATGGATACGGCGACCAGGATCGCCGAAAACCGGCTGCTCGGCTGGCCCGGCGTCAAATCGGTCTACACCCGCGTCGGCAAGACGCAAGGCGGCGGCCAGGACGTGCCGGAGGACGTCGTCGGCGTCATCCAGTATGAGTTCATCGACTGGCGCGAGCGCAAATCGGCGAACCATATCCTGGATGAGCTGCGCACCGTCATGGCCGGCATTCCCGGCGTCGATGTCGAGGTGCGCGTGCCGGAGGCCGGTCCTCCCACGGGCAAGGCGGTGCAGCTCAGGCTTTCGGCCATCGATCCCAAAGGGCTCGACGACCAGGCCCGCGCCGTTGCGGCGCGCATTGCCAAGGTGCCCGGTGTCATCGACGTTTCCGACGGCCTGCCGCCGCCCGGCGTCGACTGGGCGCTCGAGGTCGACCGCGCCAAGGCGGCGCAGTACGGCATCAGCCCGACCGCCGTCGGCACCGTGGTGCAGTTGGTGACCAACGGCCTGAAGCTGTCGGAATACCGGCCGGCCGGCGCCGACGATGCCGTCGATATCCGCCTGCGCCTGCCCGAAGACCGGCGCACGCTGTCGACGCTCGACGAGCTCCGGGTGCAGACCGCGCAAGGCTCGGTGCCGATCTCGAACTTCGTCGTGCGCAAGCCGGAGCCGACCGTCGGCATCCTCAACCGCATCGACGGCGCCCGCACAGTGGTCGTCCAGGCCAACGTCGCCGCCGGTAACCAGGTTGCGGCGGTGCAGGCGGAGGTGACCAAGGCGGTCACCGACATGAAGCTCGACAGCGGCATACGCTGGAAGCTGGCGGGGTCGAACGAGGACAGCGCCGAAGCCAGCGCCTTCCTCGGCAAGGCCTTCGGCGCGGCGATCTTCCTGATCTTCCTGGTGCTGTTGATGCAGTTCAACAAGTTCACCAGCGTGCTGCTGGTGCTGTCCTGCGTGGTCATGGCGACGATCGGCGTGTTCCTGGGGCTGCTGCTGACCGGCGAAGCCTTCGGCATCGTCATGTCGGGCATCGGCGTCATCGCGCTGGCCGGTGTGGTGGTGAACAACAACATCGTGCTCATCGACACCTATGACCGGCTGCGCGAAGAGGGCTGGGACAAGATGGAAGCGGTGCTGCAGACCTGCCGCGAACGTGCCCGCCCGGTGGTGCTGACGGCGGTCTCGGCCATCCTCGGCGTGCTGCCGATCGCCTTTGGTCTCGGCCTCGAAATCTTCCATCACGAGACGACGATCAACGCGCCGTCGACGCAATGGTGGATTTCGCTGTCCTCGGCCATCGTCTTCGGCCTGTCCTTCGCCACGCTGCTGACGCTGGTGGTGACGCCGTCGATGCTGATGATCTTCACGCGCAGCAAAAACAGCCGCTTCTACGCGTTCTTCCGCAGGCTGTTCGGGCGCGAAAAGAAATGGGATGCGTCCACAGGGCCGAAGCCGCTCGATGAGCCGGCAATCGCCTTCCCGAAAGCCGCGGAATAGCTGCATTCGAGCAGTCGGACAAAAGGCCGTCCGGAACTACCGGACGGCCTTTTGCATTGTCCCTTCGTATCCGACCAGCAAGGCGAGGGACTCTTAATGACCGTCAGCACCATCCTCATCATTGTCTTGATCCTGATCCTGATCGGCGCCGTCCCGGCCTGGCCACACTCGCGCTCCTGGGGTTATGGGCCGTCCGGAATAGTCGGCGCTGTGCTGGTGGTGCTGCTGATCCTGGTGCTGATGGGCAGGGTTTGATCGGGGCAAGAGACCTCTGCGATCAGCGGGTCCTCGCCCGATGAAGTGCTGGCAATAGGCATACGGCGGCGCCCGCCCCCACTCCGGCCGCTGCGCGGCCACCTCTCCGCCATGTCCATGGGGGAGAGGAAATGCCAAGCTTTTCAAGGCCACGACCTCGGCGGTTAGCATTTCCTCTCCCCCACGAATGTGGGGGTAGAGGTGGCTCGGCGAAGCCGAGACGGAGTGGGGGAGCTCCCAATGCGATTGGCCCGAAATCGAGATGACGAGCACACGCTGTGCCCCTTGGCCACCCCGCTCCCTTGCGTATACGCTGCGCTCACCACAATCACCGAGGGAGCCATCAAGGTGAACACCGCCAGCCCGCCAAGGCCTCTCGCCGAGATCGCCAGCTATCACGCCCACATCTACTATGACGGGCAAGCCGAGCGGCAGCACGCCGAATGGCTGCGCCTGCGCATCGGCGAACGCTTCCGCGTGCGCCTGGGCAACTGGCGCGACGAGCCGGTCGGCCCGCACGAACAGGCCATGTACCAGGTCTCCTTCGCCACCGAGATTTTCGCCACGCTGGTCCCCTGGCTGATGCTGAACCACGGCGGCCTCAGCATCCTCATCCACCCCAACACCACCAACCCCAAGCGCGACCATCTGGTCGATCCGATCTGGATCGGGCGGCCGCTGGGGGTTCATGGCGAGGTGCTGGGTGAAGAGGATGAAGCGGAAGAGGCGCTGGAGGTGAACACGGAGCCGACGCTGGGGGCGTAGGGAGGCGTTCTGCAAAGTAGAGACTTGGCCTTGGAGACGCGTTCGCCAGTAGCCTAGCTCAGGCATGCATGACAGGCCGCTTTGCGCCTCAAGCCGTATCCTATGCCTTCATCATTACTTCGTCGAAGGTGCCGAACCAGCGCGGGGCCGTTGGAGCGATGGACCGTCAATTGATGGCAAGGGAGAGTTCTCCTTGGTCGCCGGTACGCCGAGGCGGGGTCGCCGAATAGGCAAAGATTGCAATAGAGGAGGCAGCCGGCACTCGTTCCCGCAGGGTCGGGCGCACCCGTTCGTACGGAACAACTGGCGCTCCGCACGAGGGACAGGGCAACTCACTGGTGACTGGGTGCGTGCCTGACGAAGCTCTTCGTTTCGGCTGAGATAAATGCTCTCACTTACGGAACATCGCAGGTTCGTCGAAGTTGGAAAGCTACGGAGGACGTGCACATGAACAGTGTCATCTATCTTATCGGCCTTATCGTCGTCGTGCTCGCGGTCCTCTCCTTCCTCGGTTTTCACTAGGTGGCCTCATGCAGCATGAGAAGGATCAGGGCGGACAGCCCACCGATTTCGACAAGGCGAAAAGCGACGTCTCCGAAAGACTTCGCCAGGAAAATGAGCGTGCCAGCGAGTTGCTTCACGACGCGCGGGACGAGGTGACCCG
>NZ_JAMYPB010000047.1:0-52148 GCF_040320135.1 Mesorhizobium sp. M0772
CCTATGCGATCGTCGATGGTTCGCAGGCGCTTGTCTACGACACGCATATTTCGCTGCCTCACGCGCGCTTCATCAGGCAGACGCTCGAAGACATGGGCGCAACATCGATCCGGGTCGTGCTCAGCCACTGGCATGACGATCATATTGCCGGCAATGAGGTGTTTCAGGATTGCGAGATTATCGCCAACACGCTCACCGCCTCGGCGCTCGCGAACAACCGGGCTGAGATCGAAAGCGGTGTTCCACCGATCAAGCCTCTCGTGCTGCCGAACAGGACCTTCGCAGGCAGTCTTGACCTCGCCGTTGGATCGATCGCCGTCGAACTGCGTCAGGTCGAAATCCACAGCCATGACGGCACGGTGCTGTTCATGCCCGAAACCGGCCTGCTCCTGGCGGGCGACACGCTCGAGGATCCGATCACCTATGTCAGCGAGGCGGATCGGCTGGCGCAACATCTGGTCGATCTCGAACGCATGAGCGGGTGGCCGATAGACCGCATCTTGCCCAATCACGGCTCGCTCGAAGCGATTGAGCGAGGCGGCTACGACAAAGGCCTCATCGCCGCCACGCAAGCCTACGTTCAAAAACTGCTTCGCTGCCGGCGTGAGCCTGATCTTGCGAAGCAGGATCTGAAAACCTTCGGCGCCGACATATTCGCCACGGGCGCGGTCGAGTACTTCGCGCTGTACGAGCCCGTCCACCGGCAAAACATCGAGGCCGTTCTCGCAACCGGCACCGGTCGCTAAGCAAGGAAAGGCCGCGCCAAAAGCTCGAGGCCAAGCAAGATCAGGAAAACAAGAAACCAGCGCCGGAAGGTCGCCGGGCTGATCCGCTGCCGGAGCAACTGTCCGAGCCACATGCCGAGCAAGGCCGGCGCAACCGCCAGCGACGACATGGCGACATGCCCGACCTGGAACGCGCCGTGCGAGGCAAGGCCGGCAGCGAGCGCGATCGTCGACACGGTGAAGGACAGGCCGAGCGCCTGGATCAGATCGTCACGGCTCAAGCCCAGCGCCTGAATGTAAGGTACAGCGGGCACGACGAACACGCCGGTGCCGCCGGTGACGATGCCGGTAAGGAAACCGACGATGGGCGACGACCAGCGCTCGGCTGACGCGGGAACCGTCAACTGCCGCGCCAGCAGCGTATAGACGGCATAGACGATCAGCGCCGCCCCGAGGCCGGCCGTCGTCCATTTGACATTGTCGCTGGCCAGCAGCCATGAGCCGGCCAGCGTGCCGGCGACGATGCCGACCATCATCAGCCACAGCCGCCTGAGGATCCATCCGAAGCTCGGGCCGGCAAACAGCTGCCAGATATTGGTGACGAAGGACGGCACGATCAGCAGCGAAGCCGCGGCGACCGGCGGCATGATTGTGCCCAGCAGCCCCATCGCCAACGTCGGCAGTCCCATACCGGTAACGCCCTTGACGATGCCGGCCAGCAGGAAGGTCACCGCAATGGTTGCCGTTAGGGCCAGGGAAAAATCAGCCGAAAGATCAGACATCGCCCTTCATGGGAAGACGGCGCCCGCCGCAAAAGAGCCAGAACTCTTCGGTTGGGGTGACAGAGGCTGCGGCGAAAAAAAGCGGCGCCTCGCGGCGCCGCTTTCGTCTCGGGAGGAGACGCTTTCAACCTTGGGCGTTGTGACGCCGCCGTCTTGATCACGCGGCGTTCTTGGCCTCGATCTGCTTGGCGTTGGCCGAAGAGGCGGTAATCGCGATCTTGCGCGGCTTCAGCTCCTCGGGGATGTTGCGCTTAAGGTCGACGAAAAGCAGGCCGTTCTTCAGGGTGGCGCCGACGACCTCGACATGGTCGGCAAGCTGGAAGCGGCGCTCGAACGAACGCGAGGCAATGCCGCGGTAGAGCAGCTCGGAGCCTTCGCCATTGCCCTCTTCCTTGCGCTCACCCTTGACGGTCAGCACGTTGCGGTGGGCTTCGATCGAAATCTCTTCGTCCGAGAAGCCGGCAACCGCCATCGAGATGCGATAGGCGTCCTCGCCGGTGCGCTCGATGTTGTAGGGCGGATAGGTCTGCGCGCCATCGGGCTGGGCCAGCGAGTCGAGCATGGTGAACAGGCGGTCGAAGCCGACGGTCGAGCGATAGAGCGGGGAAAAATCAACGTGACGCATGAGGTGTTCTCCTGTTGAGCAACATGTTTGCGTGTGGCCGGTGCGAAACCCTGGAAAGGCGTTTCGGGTGGACCAGCAGCCCCGACATCGGCGGCTGCATCCGACATTTGGGGAGCGCAAAAGCTCATTTCAAGGATTTTTGAAGAGCGCCAATCGAGGCGTCGATGAACGGCAGATGAACCGCTGCTTCGGCGCCCGTTCAGCCGGCCGGCGCTAGAGTGCCCCCAGGATAAAGAACCAGGCGGCGCCGGATGAAAGCGCCGCGACGAGGCCGACCGGGTGTAACGTCCCTTCCTCCCGGATCGACAGAGGCCGGAAGCACGCCGCCGCAGGCTGCTTCCGGCCTTGCTTGTCGTTCGTCCGCCCCCTTGGCGTCCTCCCTTTGCTTTTCATCCATTGGCGTCTATCACCATGCCGACGCCCTGCCGGGTGAGACACCACGAAGACGCAAGCGCCTAATGACGGATCTCTTCCATCCCACGCCAGGCAATCCGCCGCCGCAAAATGTCGCCGGCGGCTTTTTCACCACGCGCGACGGCAAGAAGATCCGCTACGGCCTGTTTGCCGCGGTCACTCGGCCGCTGAAAGGCACCGTCGTGCTGCTGCCCGGCCGCAACGAGTGCATCGAGAAGTATTTCGAAACCATCCGCAACCTGACCGACCGCGGCCTCGGCGTCGCCACGCTCGACTGGCGCGGCCAGGGCGATTCCGACCGGCTGATCGCCGACCCGCAACGCGGCTATGTCCGCTCCTTCTACGATTACACCGGCGACCTCGAACAGTTCTTCGAGGACATCGTGCTGCCCGACTGCCGCGGCCCGTATTACATCCTCGCCCATTCGATGGGCGCCGTGATCGCGCTGCTCGCGGCGCCGTCGATGGTCAACCGGGTGCGTCGAATGGTGCTGATTGCGCCTTTCCTGACGGTGCCCGACTCGCCCGTGTCGGCAAAAACGGCGCGCCGCGTCTGCTCGGTATTGTGCTTTCTCGGCCTCGGCCGGCTCTACGCCGCCTGGGGTCCGCGTCCCAGGGAAACCCTGCCCTTCGCCCTCAACAAGGTGACATCGGACCCCGGGCGCTATCAGCGCAACACGAAAATCTACGAGCACTATCCGCAACTGGCGCTCGGCGGGCCGACGATCCGCTGGCTGCAGGCGGCAATCAAGGCAGGCGAAGCCATCAGCGAGCCCGACTTCATGGCCAGGATCCAGGTGCCGCTGCTGATGATCGCCGCCGGCGCCGATCAGGTCGTCTCGACCAAGGCCGTGGAAGCCTACGCCAGGCGTCTGCGCCTCGGCTCGCTGCTGATGATCGATGGCTCGAAACACGAGATCCTGCAGGAGGCCGATGTCTATCGCGAGCAGTTGCTCGCCGCCTTCGACGCCTTCATACCCGGCAACGACGACCCCACAGCCTGATGCCGCCGGCGCTGCATGTTACGGCGCCTTGAGCTTGCGCCTGCTGACAGCCTTCTGTCAGGAGCAGCGCCGGCAGCACACAAAGAGCTAAAGATTCTGACAGCCGGTGCCGCCCCGGAATGCTCATCTCTCCGTGTCGAACCGAACGCCAAGGAGATGACGTCATGACCGAGAAAACCTGCGCTGCCTGCGATTGCCAGCTGGACGCCAATCCGATCCGCGTCAAGGTCGGCGGCAAGACCGTCGAGGTCTGCTGTGAGGAATGCGCGATTGCGCTGAACGAAGCCGGCGCATCAGTGGCCGGCAACGGGGAAGCCTGAGCGATGCGCCCCGATCATGCAGCGCAATGCCTCGCACATCAGCCGACAACTCAAACCGCGACGTTCCGGCGGTCCTTGCGGACACAAGGCATCGCGGCGGCCAACTGGATCGGCCGTCAACTGGAAAGGCGCCGAAGCCGCCTTGCCTTGCTCGAAATGACCGACGAACAGCTCAAGGACATCGGCCTGTCGCGCAGCCAAGCTCACTGCGAATACATGCGCCGTTTGTGGGACTGAGCCATGCCGTTACAAAGGGCCCGACAGGTGAAGTCTCCTGACAGGTTTGGACAGGCCAATCGCCTAATGTGCCGGAGCAGCTTTCGGTGCAAGGGTAGAATGCCACGGCCATGTCTCAGCTCACCATGTCGCAGTTCACGGTACAGACGCTTCTGGACACCGGCACCCTCATGGTGAGGGATGTCCTCTGCAGCGGCGAATGCCGGCACAAGAGCGAAGAAGAGTGCACCGCTGCCACGCATCTTGTGTTTCCCTATCGCGGCGTCTTCGTGCGCCATGTCGGCCGCAACGATGCGGTCGCCGAAGCCAACGAGTTGTTGTTCTTCAACAACGCCGAAGGCTACCGGATCAGCCATCCCGTCGAGGGTGGCGATTCCTGCCTCGATCTCGTTGTCGAGGAGGCGCAACTGCAGGAGCTGACGCCGAAGGAGCAGTTGCGCTTGGGCAGCGCCGTGGCGTTTCGTCGTCAGCGCCGCCGCATCGACCCGCGGGCTCAGGCGCTGGTGGCGGTGCTGCGCCACAGCCTGAGCCGCAACATTGCCGAAACGCTGGAGGCCGAAACCCTGGCGCTGACGCTGGTGCGGCGCTCCCTCGGCGAGCGCACCTCGCATGCCGCCGGCGCAAGCGCTGGCCGGCAGAAGCTGGTCGATCGCGCCAAGCTCGTCCTGTCCTCGGATCTTTCGCGGCGCTGGACGCTGGCCGAGATCGCCGCTGAAGTCGGGGTATCACCGGTTTATCTCACGCAGGTTTTCCAGCAGGTCGAGGCGATGCCGCTCTATCGCTACCATCTGCGCCTGCGGCTGGCGCGCGCGCTCGACCTGCTTGGCCGCTACGACAATCTGACCACGCTCGGCCTGGACCTCGGCTTCTCCAGCCACAGCCATTTCAGCTCAGCGTTCAGGCAGGTCTACGGGCGAACGCCGGCGGAATTCCAGCGCTCGATCAAGCCGCGCTGATCGGGTCGACTATCAGCCCCGCAGGGCTGCCATTGCAGCCGCATGAAGCTCCGGCGTTGCGGCGGCCAGGATGTCGCCGCCCTTTTCCGCCGGACCGCCCTCGAATGTGGTGACGACGCCGCCGGCCTTTTCGATGATCGGGATCAGCGCCACGATGTCGTAGGGTTTCAATCCGGGATCGGCGACGATGTCGACGCTGCCCGAGGCAATCATGGCAAAGGCGTAGCAATCGGCGCCGTAGCGGGCGAGCTGGATCTGTTTCTCGAACGCGTCGTAGCGGGTGCGCGCCTCGCCCTTGAAAAGCGCCGGCGTGGTGGTGAACAAGGTCGCCTCGTCAAGCTTCGTCCTCTTGCGGGTCGACAGCTTCCGCGGCCCACCGGGGCCTTCGTAGTGGGAGCCGGAAGCGTTGGCGTAGAACAGCTCGCCGGTGAACGGCTGCGCCATCATGCCGGCGACGGCGTCACCGTCGACCGTCAATCCGACCAGCGTTCCCCACACCGGCAAGCCTGAGATGAAGGCGCGAGTACCATCGATCGGATCGATCACCCAGACATGCCTTGAGGAGATGTTTTCGCTGCCATGTTCTTCGCCAAGGATACCGTGACCGGGATACTCAGCCGAGATCAGCGCCCGGATGGCGCGCTCGGCCTCGCGGTCGGCCTCGGTGACCGGGTCGAAACTGCCTTTTTCCTTGTTGGCCACCGCGCCCTGTGCGCGGAAACGCGGCAAGGTTTCAGCCGCCGCCGCTTGCGCGATCCGGCGCATGAAATCGATGCTGATGTCCACGTGATTCTCCCGCATTGCAGAGTGCCAACCCGGTCTGCCGGCACTTTCCCGCCCGAACAAGCCGGTTTATCGATTTATCAGAGACATCAACGTTGCCGAAATGTCACACATCGGCCCCATCGAAACGCATTTTCACATCAGAGTGAATTAAAAAAGCGTGGATCGATTGACATTTGTGCATCGCACAATAAATTTGTTCTCGGACAGGTTTTCCTGTCCATGCCCTCCTTGGGCGTTTCCTCCCTAGACTTCGACCGTGTCGTGCAAACGATGCGGTCTTTTTTTACGTGCGGGATGGCCAGCGCGGGATCTCATGAACAGCCGCCGCTCCGGCGTCATTCGGCGGCCAGCGGCAGGTCTATGAAGTGGTGGTCGGGCATCGCCATCAGGTCGGCCGAAAAGCGCGCCATATCGTCGGCCAGCGCATCGAAGCCGGCCGATTTCTGGAACGTCCGCTCATTCATGTAGAGGCCGCGATTGACCTCGATCTGCAGCGCATGCAGATGGCGCGCCGGCCGGCCGTAATGCTCGGTGATGAAGCCGCCTGCATAGGGTTTGTTGTGCGCGACGGTGTAGCCCATGCCGATGAGCAGGCCGATCGCCGTTTCGGTCAGGGCCGCCGTGGCCGAGATGCCGAAACGGTCGCCGACGATGAAATCCGGCCGCAGGCCGCTGTCGCCCACCCTGATGCTCGCCGGCATCGAATGGCAGTCGATCAGCACGGCATAGCCGAACCTGGCATGGGTTCTGGTCAATAGCCGCTTCAGCGTCTCGTGATAGGGTTTGTAGACCGCCTCTATGCGCTGGACGGCCTCCGCCAGCGGCAGACGGCCGGAATAGATGTCGAGCCCCTCACCCACCAGTTTGGGCACGGTGCCGAGCCCGCCGGCAACGCGCGCCGAGCGGATGTTGCAGAAGGACGGCACCGGCTCGGCGAACATGCGCGGGTCGAGTTCCCAGGGTTCGCGATTGACGTCGAGGTAGGCGCGCGGAAAATTCGCCGCCAGCATCGGCGCGCCCAGCACCACCGCGCTGCCGAACAGCTCGTCGACATAGCAATCCTCGGAGCGGCGGATGGCGTTCCGGTCGAGCCGCGCCATGGCCAGGAAGCGGTCTGGATAATAGCGGCCGCTATGCGGTGAGTTGAAGACGAAGGGAACGCGCTGCTCGGCGCCCGATCGGATTTCGAAGGGTGGAACGACCGAAAAATCTTCGGCTGCCGTCGTCAATTTGAACGAACCCGGAAACAGCAATGCATCATGATGGGAAACTGCCACCTCATCGGCCGCATGTCCAGCATTTCGGCATGTCAGGAACCCCGTCAAATCAGGATTAATGCCGCCAACGTTCACTTGATGTTTACCGTCAGCTCCTCATATACAGGATGGTTAACGGGCTTGCCGGACGGCAGGCTTGGCTGGGGTGATTCGGACGGGACAAGATGGCACGCATTCTGCTGGCGGAAGACGACGACGACATGCGCCGGTTCCTGGTCAAGGCACTGGAGCGGGCCGGCTACCACGTCAGCGATTTCGACAATGGCGCCAGCGCCTACGAGCGGCTGCGCGAAGAACCTTTCTCCCTGCTGCTGACCGATATCGTCATGCCGGAGATGGACGGCATCGAACTCGCCCGCCGCGCCACCGAGATCGATCCCGACCTGAAGGTGATGTTCATCACCGGTTTCGCGGCCGTCGCGCTCAACCCCGATTCCAAGGCGCCGAAAGACGCCAAGGTGCTGTCCAAGCCCTTCCACCTGCGCGATCTCGTCAACGAGGTCGAAAAAATGCTCCAGGCCGCCTGAAGCACGCACGGTGTGATCTCGCCGCTTCGTCGGCGGCGCGACAAACGAGCCTTTCTTTCCCTTTTCCGGCTATTGACGCGCTGGACCAAAAATGGTGTATGCGCGGCTTCGGATGGGCGTGTAGCTCAGCGGGAGAGCACTGCATTGACATTGCAGGGGTCACAGGTTCAATCCCTGTCACGCCCACCATCCTTTCAATAACTTAGCCAAGCCCGTTTTTGGCGCACCCCTTCGACGACTTAGCCGGTAAGGCGGCCACCGCTTGTGGCAGCCGCCTCGTGTTTGTGGACATTTTAATGCATGTCGCTCAAAAGTGGCCCCGGTTTTGAGACAACGACATGCCTAAAAACAAAGACCTAAGCGCGTCGCCTGAGTCCGTTCAAACGCGACGCGCTTTAGACGTGGTGCGGGCTTAGCGTCCTTGAAGGCGCAGGCTCGATGCCGTCCTCCATAAGAATATCCTTCTTGCGAGCGAACGCGACGAAGACGCCTCGTGCTGTCTCGGGTTCCACATCACCAATCAGAGCGGCTTTGCAAGCGCGAATAGCAGCTCTCTGCTCCGGGCTGTTGCCACACCATTCGGCTGCGAATTGATAGGCATCTGCGACCGTGTTGAGTTGGCGGGGAAAGCCCAAGCCCACCCACACCCGGACTGGCTTTTCAAAAGGTTTCGATAGCATCATGACCTCCTTTCCTAATGCATGTCACCCAGAAGTATGCCGCGGTTCTGGAACAACGACATGCATCAAAACCAAAGACTTAAAGCGTGTCGCATGAATCCGTTTTCGCGACGCGCTTTAGGCAGTCACTCCTCCGCCTTCGCCACCTCTGCCCATCATCCACGGCATTGTCGTGGATACTTCCTCAAGGATTCTGGCTGCTTTCGCAAAACCGCTGAACGCGTCTCTGGCTGCGGAAAGCGGATAATCGCTATCGAAAGCTCGCTGGCAGGCCCGCAATGCGGTTTGGTGAATGGGGCCGCGCCTGTCCTTCGGCCATTCATAGAGGAACTCCAGAGCGTCCTCGAGACACGTGATTTCCTGAACAAGGTTGTCGCCGCTTTTCACGAAAACGGCGTTGTCAAACATCCGATCGTTCATATGATCCTCCAAATTGAACGAACCATTGAGTTTCATGGTTTGCGCGGTCCAGGCCAACTGCAGGCGCGCGACAGAGGCGCGCCAGTACGTCCTGCAGTGATCATCTTCGTTTCTCCGCAATCACAGCCTCCCGGCCGGAACCGGGAGGCGGACCCGCAGTTCAAAGTGTGACAGATCGACAGGATTACGCGGCTTTACGCGCGCGGTCCATGTCTTGCGTGATCTGAGTGGCGGCCGTCGGGGTGTCGCCGACGCCGATGCTGATGCGGCGCGGTTTCAGCTCTTCGGGAATCTCACGGACGATGTCGATCGAGAGGAGGCCATTCTCCAGTTTGGCTGCCTTGATCTTCATGTGGTCGGCAAGCTTGAACGTCTGCCTGAAACTGCGATAGGCGATGCCCTGGTGCAGCAGCTGGCGTCCGCTCTGATCATCAGCCTTCTGGCCTACCACGACCAGTTCGGGTCCATGCTGGGTCAGCTCAACCTCATCCTGGCTGAAGCCTGCGATGGCCATCGAGATACGGTAATCGTTCTCGTCGACCTTCTCGATGTTATAGGGCGGCCAGTCTGGACGCGTGCCGCTGTCGAGCATGTCGAAAAGCCGGTCGAAACCGACGGTGGTCCGATAGAGGGTATCAAAGGTTCTCATAGCCACATCCTCCTTGAAGCAACATGGGTACAAGGACGCCGCCCTGTGCGGCGCCGCCATTTTTTGCCGAGCCTTATGGCCTTGGCGGAAATCGAATTAGGAGGCGCCCCAAATGAGTTCAAGAGCATCTCGAATTTTTTTTAGTAGATCCTTCGCATCGACGGAAAGCGAAATCTGAGTTTCTACGGGACCTTCCCTTCGAACAGTCGAACAGCCCCTTGAAGTACAGATCCGGCGGGAAGTGTTCGCGCGATCTGCGCGACCGCATCGTCTACTGCCCCGCCGTCCCGTTTCGTATTCAAATGCCGGCCAGTAAGGAACCGGGTAGCGGCCTTGCGATCCGTAAATCCACCCTGTCGGGGGCGAAACGTCCCGGCAGGTGCCGGGACGTTTCTGGCTCGCGGATCACTGTGGCCGCGGATCGGGCCTGTCGGGCTTGTCATGAGGGGTGTTGTTGCCTTCACGGCACGGTGTGCCGATGCCGCAGCATTTGCCGTTGTAGGTGACACCGGGCATGGTCTTCTCGCATTCCCTCGGCGGTGCCGTCTGACACCCTGCCAGCACCGAAACCGCGATGGCGGCGAGAAATGCGTTTCTTGAAGTGATAAACATTGACGTTCTCCTTGATGGACCGTGTTTGCTACACACCGCTTGGTCGCGGGCGGCAGCGAAATGGTTCAAGGAAAATTGGAATCAGGCCGCGCCGAGGCGGACATCACCCTTCTCAATATGGTTGAGAAACCACGCATATGTCTGTTCCAATCCATCGCGAAGCGCGTAGCGCGGGCGCCATCCCGTCGCAAACAGCCGCGAAACATCCATCAACTTGCGCGGCGTGCCATCTGGCTTGGTCGTATCGAAGGCGATATCAGCCTCGACGCCGGCGACCGATGCGACGGTCTGGGCAAGCTCGGCAATGGTGACATCCTCGCCCGAACCGACATTGACGTGGCTGTCGCCGGCATAATTCTTCAACAGCCAGACCAAGGCATCGGCGGCGTCGTCGACATGCAGGAATTCACGCCGTGGCGTGCCCGAGCCCCAGACCTCGAGGCTGTTGCCGCCGCTCAGCGCCAGCGCATGCGCCTTTCGCATCAGGGCCGGCACGACATGGCTGGACTGGAGATCGAAATTGTCGCCAGGACCGTAAAGGTTGGCCGGCATCGCCGAGATGTAGTCGACGCCATGCTGGCGCCGATAGGCCTGGCACAGTTTGAGCCCGGCGATCTTGGCGATCGCATACCATTCATTGGTGGGTTCGAGCGGACCGGTCAGCAGCGCGTCTTCCCTGATCGGCTGCGGCGCGAGCTTTGGATAGATGCAGGACGAGCCGAGAAACAAAAGCTTGCCGACCTCGCTGCGAAAGGCGCCGTCAATGACATTGCCCTGCATAACCAGGTTTTGCTGCAGGAAATCGACAGGGAACCGGTCATTGGCCAGGATACCGCCGACTTTGGCGGCCGCCATCACCACCGCATCCGGCCTGTGCTCGGCCATCCAGCGCCGCACCCCTGCCTGGTCGAGCAGGTCGAGCCTGTCGCGCGATACGGTGAGTATCTCGCAGTCCTCGCTCGCCAGCCGGCGCACGACGGCCGAACCGACCATGCCGCGATGCCCGGCGACGAAGACACGCTCGCCTTTCAGATCAAATGTCGCGTCCATGAACCTGCCTCACGCAGAACGGCTGTTCTGCCGCGTGCCGCCGGCGGTGCGCGCCAGATCGGCCTGCACCATTTCCGCCACCAGATCCCTGAAGCCGGTCGTGTGCGACCACCCCAGCCTGGCTTTGGCCTTGGCGGGGTCGCCGAGCAGCAGGTCGACCTCGGTCGGCCGGAAATAGCGCGCATCGATGCGCACCAGGACAGTGCCCGAACCGGCATCGACACCGACTTCATCGACACCCTCGCCTTGCCAGCAGATGGTGCGTCCGGTCTCGGCAAAAGCCAGTTCGACGAATTCGCGCACCGAATGCGCCTCACCGCTCGCCAGCACGAAATCGTCGGCTTCACTGTGCTGCAGAATGCGCCACATGCCCTCCACATAGTCGCGCGCATGGCCCCAGTCACGCTTGGCGTCGAGATTGCCGAGATAGAGCGTGGCCTGAAGGCCGTGATGGATCGAGGCGACGGCCCGCGTGATCTTGCGGGTGACGAAGGTCTCGCCGCGTGTCGGGCTTTCGTGGTTGAAGAGGATGCCGTTGGCGGCGAACATGCCGTAAGCCTCGCGGTAGTTGACCGTGATCCAGTAGGCGTAAAGCTTGGCCGCTGCATAGGGCGAGCGCGGATGGAAGGGCGTCGCCTCGCTTTGCGGGACCTCGCGCGCCTTGCCGTAGAGCTCCGAGGTCGAGGCCTGATAGAAACGCACCGACTTCTCCAGGCGCAGAATGCGGATCGCCTCGAGCAGCCTGAGTGTTCCCAGCGCATCGGCATTGCCGGTGTATTCCGGCGTCTCGAAACTCACCTGGACATGACTCTGGGCGCCGAGATTGTAGATCTCGCCGGGCTGTGTCTCCTGCACCAGGCGAATGAGGTTGGTCGCGTCGGTCAGGTCGCCATAATGCAGGAAGAAACGCGCACCGCGCTCGTGCGGATCGACATAGATGTCGTCAACGCGCTCGGTGTTGAACGAGGACGAGCGTCGTTTGACGCCATGGACAATATAGCCCTTCTGCAGAAGCAAT
This sequence comes from Mesorhizobium sp. M0772, assembly GCF_040320135.1. Taxonomy (NCBI): domain Bacteria; kingdom Pseudomonadati; phylum Pseudomonadota; class Alphaproteobacteria; order Hyphomicrobiales; family Phyllobacteriaceae; genus Mesorhizobium; species Mesorhizobium sp. M0772. The sequence continues at coordinate 12,083 of NZ_JAMYPB010000047.1, forward strand.
TCTGCGAGATAGGCCCCGTCCTGCCCGGTTACACCGGTGATGAGCGCCACTTTTTCCGTCATTGCCGCTCCGTCCGCATCCAATCCCGGCAACCGAATACAGATTTGGCGCGAGAACGCAAATCCCCCGTACGGGAGATACTTTTCAACCAGGCGAAGCGTTGTTCTCAGACACCTGCGACCGCGCAGAAATGCTTCATCCTGGCCAGCGCAAGCTCGGGATCGGCGAGCAACCCTGCCTGGTCGGCAAGGCGGAAGATGTCGGCATAGTGCAGGATGCCGCGCGCCGACTGCATGCCGCCGACCATCGCAAAATGATCCTGGTGGCCGTTGAGCCAGGCCATGAAGACGATGCCGGCCTTGTAATACTCGGTCGGCGCCTCGAAGATCTTGCGCGACAACGGCACTGTCGGCGCCATCAGCGCGTCATAGCCGGCGCGGTCGCCATCAGCCAGTTTCGCCAGCGCCGCGCTGGCGACCGGCGCGATGGCGTCGAATATGCCGAGCAAGGCGTGCGAGTGCCGCTTCCCGTCGCCGGCAATCAGTTCGGGATAGTTGAAATCGTCGCCGGTGAACATGACGACGCCTTCCGGCAGCCGGTTGCGCAAGGCAACTTCCTTGCCGGCATCGAGCAGGGAAATCTTTATCCCCTCGACCTTGCCGGCATGGCGCTCGATGATGGCGACGACGGTGTCGAGCGCGGCCTCGAAATTGCCGCTGCCCCAATAACCTTTCAGTGCAGGATCGAACATGTCGCCCAGCCAGTGCAGGATGACCTTGCCGGATGCCTGGCTGAGGATGCGATCGTAGACCCTGATATAGTCGTCCGGACCCTTTGCGACCGCTGCCAGCGCCCGGCTGGCCATCATGATCGCCTTGCCGCCCTCGCCTTCAATGAAAGCGAACTGCTCCTCATAGGCGGCGATCACATCTTCGAGTGATCTCGAATTGGCCGGCGCCAGATGATCGGTGCCGGCGCCCGAGGAGAGGTCTGCGCCTTCGACGCTGCGCGCCTCGGCGATCGAGCGGCGGATCAATTCCTGCGCATTCGCCCAGTCGAAACCCATGCCGCGCTGGGAGGTGTCCATCGCCTCGGCGATGCGGAAGCCAAGCCGCCACAAATGATGCCGAAACGCCATCGTCTTGTCCCAATCGACCGCAGGCTTCGACCAGGGGTCGGTCATCGCGAAAGGATCGGCGACGACGTGGGCCGCGGCATAGGCGATGCGCGGGAAAACCGCACCGATTACGGGCTCGACCGGACTGCCCGCGAGCTTGTAGCTGACGCGGCCGCCATTCTGCGTAGGCAGGGTGATATCCATGGCAACCTCCGTTTTCGGCATCCTATAAATGGAACGTTCCAATAAATCAAGAACCTTTATGATTGCGGCGATTGAACCGGTCCAAATGCCGAAGAAGGCTAAGAGTCCTTGCTAGGAACCACATTCATCACCTTTTCGACCTCCGCAAGAATCCCGATTGACTCTCGGTTGGCAGAGTGATTAGAACGTTCCAATAGATTTGCCCATCTAAGCGGAGGAAACCACCGACATGGCCAGCCGGGCCAAGGCAACGATCCTGGACATCGCCCGCGAGGCTGGTGTGTCCAAATCGACGGTGTCGCTTGTGCTGCAAGGCTCAGGGCTGATCCGGCCTGAAACCGCGGTCAAGGTTCGCAAGGCGATCGAGGATGTCGGCTATGTCTACAACCGCGGCGCCGCCAATCTGCGCAAAGCCCATTCCAACGTCATCGGCATGGTCATCAACGATCTCACCAACCCCTTTTTCGCCGAGCTGGCGGTCGGCATGGAGCGCGTCTTCCAGTCGGCCGGCATCGTGCCCTTCATCGCCAACACGGCGGAGAACCCGGTGCGCCAGGAAGAAGTGCTGAAGTCGCTGATGGAACAGGGCGTCGCAGGCCTGATCGTGTCACCGGCACGCGGCACCACGCCGGGCGCCTTCCGTCGCCTCGAGATGGCGGGCGTGCCGGTCGTCTTCGCCATGCGCCGCCTGCCGGACAGCCGCATCCCGGTGATCGCTCCTGACAACCATCGCGGCGCGTATCTCGCCGCCGCCCATCTGATCGGCAAGGGCCATCGCCGGCTGGCCTTCTTCGGCGGCACCTCCGACCTGGTCGTCTATCAGGAGCGCCTGGGCGGTTTTCGTGAAGCTTGCGAAACATTGGGCATTGCCAGGCGCGACGTGCTTGTCGTCGAAGGCGAGACCAGCCGCAGGGGCGGCATCGCGTGCCTGGAAACCGCCCTTGCCATGGCCGAGCCGCCGACGGCGGCACTGTGCTTCAACGATGCCGTCGCCTTCGGCGTCATGCTGGCGCTGCGCAAGCGCGGGCTGGAGCCCGGCGCGGACTTTGCCGTCGTCGGCTTCGACGACGTGGTCGAGGCCGAGCATTATATGCCGGCGCTGACCAGCGTCTCGGTGGACACACCCGGCCTCGGCGAACGCGCCGCCCACGTCATGCTGAAGATGATCCAGTCGCGCATCACGCATGCCGAGGACCATATCGGCGCCGTCAATCTGGTCGTCAGGGACAGCTGCGGTCCCGATCGCGGCACCCAGGACACATCAGCAGGAATGGGAGACGCGGCATGAGCGTCAAATGGGGACTGATCGGCGCCAGCACGATCGCCAAACAGTTCATGATCAACGCCATTCGCGCGCAAGAGGGTGGCGAAATATCAGCGGTGATGAGCTCCAGCCCGGAGCGCGCCAAGACCTATGCCGATGAACACAACATCCCGCTTGCCGTCTCGACGCTCGATGACCTGCTCGGCGCCGACATCGACGCCGTCTACATCTCGACCACCCATGAACTGCATCTCGAACAGGCGCTGGCCGCGATCGACGCGGGAAAGCATGTTCTGTGCGAAAAGCCGCTGGCGCTGAACAGCGCCGACGCGCGCACAATGGTCGCCGCCGCCAAGGAAGCCGGTGTCGTGCTTGGCACCAATCATCATCTGCGCAATGCCGGCGCCACCGCGCCATGCGCGACGCCATATCAGCCGGCCGCATCGGCAAGCCGATTGCCGCGCGTGTGTTCCATGCCGTCTATCTGCCGGAGAACCTGCAGGGATGGCGCATCACCAGACCGGAAGCCGGCGGCGGCGTGATGCTCGACATCACCGTGCACGATGCCGACACGCTGCGCTTCGTGCTCGGCGACGACCCGATCGAGATTTCGGCCTTCACCCAGTCGGCCGGCATGGCCGGCAGCGGGCTGGAAGACGGTGCCATGTGCATCTGGCGCTTCAGGTCCGGTTTGATTGCCCAGTCGCATGAAGGCTTCACCACGAAGTTCGCCGATACCGGCTTCGAGGTGCATGGTTCCGAAGGCTCGCTGATCGCTAAAAATGTGATGACGCAGAAGCCGGTCGGTTCGGTGCTGCTACGCACCGCCAAGGGCGAGGAGGAACTGAGCTTCGACCGCGAAGACCTCTACGTCAGGTCGCTGCGCCAGTTCCATGCCGCTATTAGCGGCGCGGGCCAGCCCTCCGCAACCGGCGAGGACGGCGTCTGGTCACTAGCCTGCGCCGAAGCAGCGTTGCTGTCCGGGAAATCCGGCAAGGCGGTTGCCATCGAGCCGAAACTCGGGAGCGCCAAGTGAGCAAGCTCGTCTCCGCTCAGCAGGCCGCCAGCCTCATCAAGGACGGCATGACCGTCTCCGTCTCATCATCGAGCGGCCTCGGCTGCCCGGATGCCGTGCTGGCTGCCATCGGCGAGCGCTTCGACGCTGAAGGCCATCCGAAAGACATCACCACGCTGCATCCGATCGCCGCCGGCGACATGTATGGCATCAAGGGCATCGACCATCTGGCTAAGCCTGGCCTGTTGAAGCGCACGCTCTGCGGCTCCTATCCCTCGGGCCCCTCCTCGTCCGAGCCGCCGCAGATATGGAAGATGATCGGCGACAATTCGGTCGCCGCCTACAATGTGCCGTCGGGCATCCTGTTCGACATGCACCGCGAGGCCGCCGCCAAGCGGCCGGGTGTGCTGACCAAGGTCGGCCTTGACACTTTTGCCGACCCGCGCCACCAGGGCTGCGCCATGAACGCGGCGGCAAGCGAGCCGATCGTCTCGGTGCAGCAGTTCGACGGCGAGGAATGGCTCTATTTCCGCTCGATCGCGCCTGACATTTCGATCATCCGCGCCACCACCGCCGACGAGCGCGGCAACCTCACTTACGAGCATGAAGGCGCCTATTTGGGCGGCCTCGAACAGGCGCTCGCCGCCCGCAACAATGGCGGCATCGTCATTGCGCAGGTCAAGCGCGTCGTCGAGAACGGCACGCTGAAGCCGCATGACGTGCGCGTGCCCGGCGTCCTGGTCGACCACATCGTGGTGGCGCCGGACCAGTTGCAGACGACGTTGACGCCTTACGACCCGGCGATTTCGGGCGAGATCTTCCGGCCGTTGTCCAGCTTCCGCAACGCTGAGATGAACGTCCAGAAAGTAATCGCGCGCCGCGTCGCCATGGAATTGCGCGACGGCATGGCGGTCAACATTGGCTTCGGCATCTCGGCAAACGTGCCGCGTATCCTTCTCGAGGAAGGCCAGCACGGCAAAGTCACCTGGGTGATCGAGCAGGGCGCCGTCGGCGGCGTGCCGCTGCTCGACTTCAAGTTCGGCTGCGCTTCCAATGCCGAGGCGATCATGCCCTCGCCGCACCAGTTCATCTATTTCCAGGCCGGCGGCTTCGATGCCTCGCTGCTCTCCTTCTTGCAGATCGACCGCCATGGCTCCGTCAACGTGTCGAAACTCTCGGCCCGGCCACATGTCACCGCCGGGGCCGGCGGCTTTGTCGACATCACGGCACGGGCGAAAAAGATCGTCTTCTCCGGCTTCTTCAATGCCGGCGCCAAGCTTTCGCTCGCCGATGGCGGCATCCGCATCGACGCGGAAGGCAAGGTCAAGAAGGTGGTCAACGAGGTCGAACACATCTCCTTCTCCGGCAAGCGCGCCGTCGCGCAAGGGCAGGACATCACCTACGTCACCGAGCGCTGCGTGATGAAGCTGACGCCGGACGGTCTGATGGTGACGGAACTGGCGCCCGGCATCGACCTCGAACGCGATGTGCTGGCGCAGTCAGAGATTCCGCTCGGCATCGCCAACGATCTCAAGGTCACGCCGGCGGCTCTCTATCAGGACCGTCCGATTGGCCTGTCGCTGAATGGTGGCGCTTCGCTCGGAGGCGCGCATGGCTGAGCGCCTCGTCACCTTCGAGCAGGACGGCGCCATCGGCATCGTCACGCTGCGCCGGCCGGAGAAGTTCAACGCGCTGGACATTCCGATGCTGCGCGCGCTCGAGACAGCGCTCGACGAAGCCGAAATGGCTGAAGGCGTGCGCGTCGTGCTGATCCGCGGCGAAGGCAAAGGCTTTTGCGCCGGCGGCGACGTCGAGGCCTGGGCACAAATGAGCGCTGCCGACTTTCAGGTGCAATGGGTGCGCTACGGCCACCGTGTCTTCGACCGACTGGCGCGGCTGCGGCAGCCGACCATCGCGGTGCTTTCCGGCCATGCGCTGGGTGGCGGGCTGGAGCTGGCGGTCGCCTGCGACTTCCGTGTCGCCGAAACGCAGGTGAAGCTCGGCTTTCCCGAGACATCGATCGGCGTCGTCCCCGGTTGGTCCGGCACGCAGCGCGCCGTGCGCCGCTTTGGGGCCCAGATCGTGCGCCGCATGGCACTCGGCGGCGAGCTCTTTGCCGCCTCCGACGCGCTTGCCCTCGGCGTCGTTGACCGCGTGGTCGAGACCGGCCAGGCGCTGGCAGAGGCCAGGACTTGGGCCGAAAAAATCGCCGGGCGCGGGCCGCTCGCAACCGAAGCCGCCAAGCTGATGATCGCAGTCGCCGAAGGCGAGGAAAGTGCGGCCGCCACCGAGGCGCTCGCCAGCGGCTTCGTTGCGCTGACCGGCGACCTCAAAGCCGGCGTGAGCGCCTTCAAGGCCAAGCAGAAGCCGGCCTTTTCGAGATCCTAGAGAAAGCATGATGAACGCACCGCTCAACATTTCCATGCCGGCCGAGGCGTCCAAGGCGCCGAAGGCTTACAAGCTCCTGATCGACGGCAAGCATGTCGATGCCCGTGACGGCCGCACGATTGCGCGCAACAGCCCCGGCCATGGCTTCACCGTTTCGCTCTATGCGCAGGCCGGCGAGGCCGAGGTGGAGGCGGCCATGCAGGCCGCGCACAAGGCATTCGAGACCGGCCCGTGGCCGCGCACGAAGGCGGCCGAGCGCGCCGCCATCCTGCTCAAGACGGCCGACCTGATCGAGGCCCAGCGCGAAGACATCGCCCGACTCGATGCGCTGGAATCCGGCAAGCCGATCGCCCAGGCGCGCGGCGAGATCGGCGGCGCCATCGACATCTGGCGCTATGCCGCCTCGCTCGCCCGCACGCTGCACGGCGAAAGCTACGCCAATCTCGGCGACGCCATGCTGGGCGTCGTCCTGCGCGAGCCGATCGGCGTCGTCTCGATCATCACACCATGGAATTTCCCCTTCCTCATCGTCAGCCAGAAACTGCCCTTCGCGCTCGCCGCCGGCTGCACGGCGGTGGTCAAGCCGAGCGAAATGACCTCGGCCTCGACCTTCGTGCTCGGCGACATCCTGATGCAGGCCGGCCTGCCCGCGGGCGTCGTCAACATCCTGGCCGGCCTCGGCGCCGATGTCGGGGGGCCGATGGTCAGCCATCCGCTGGTCGAGATGGTGTCGTTCACCGGCTCTACCCGCGTCGGCAAGATGACCATGGCTTCCGCCGCGCAGTCGCTGAAGAAAGTCTCGATGGAGCTCGGCGGCAAGAACGGCCAGATCGTCTTCCCCGATGCCGATCTCGAGGCGGCCGCTGACGCAGCAGTGTTCGGCGGCTTCTTCAACGCCGGCGAATGCTGCAATGCCGGCAGTCGGTTGATCGTGCATGAAGCCATCGCCGACGATTTCCTCGCCACTGTCAAGGCCCTGACCGCCAAGGTAACGGTCGGCGACCCACTCGACGACCGAACCAAGGTTGGCGCGATGATTTCCGCCGACCATCTGACCAAGGTCGCAGATTGCGTTGCGGCAGCAGCAAAAGACGGCAGCAATGTCTATAGCGGTGGCGGCCAATTGGCGTCCAATGCCGGCCAGTACCTCGATCCGACCATCATTCGCGGCGTTACCGAAGACATGGCTATTGCGCGCGAGGAAGTGTTTGGCCCGGTGCTCTCCGTGCTGACTTTTGGATCGATTGAAAAGGCGTTGCACATCGCCAACAACACGCCCTATGGTCTGTCTGCAGGGGTGTGGAGCGCCAGCATCGACACTTGTATGTCGGTGGCGCGTGGTGTGCGTTCGGGGACCGTTTGGGTGAACACATTCATGGAAGGCTTTCCCGAGTTGCCATTCGGGGGCTACAAGCAGTCCGGCATCGGACGCGAACTCGGCAAACGCGCTGTCGAGGATTATACCGAGGAAAAGACAATCCAGTTTCATCGCGGCCAGCGCACCGGTTGGTGGGTCGGCTGAGTTTGGAAGAACCCGGTGGGCTTCCACCGGTCATGTAATGCAACAAGGGAGGTAGAACATGTTGCGCAAACTGCTTATCGGAACGGCTCTGGCGACGGCCTTTGCTTTCTCGGCCCATGCCGAGGACGTCAAGGAAGTGCAGATGCTGCATTGGTGGACGTCGGGCGGCGAAGCGGCTGCTCTCAACGTCCTCAAGGGCGACCTTGCCAAGGAAGGCTAGGCGTGGACGGACGTGCCGGTGGCCGGTGGGGGCGGCGAGGCCGCCATGACTGCGCTGAAGGCGATGGTCGCGGCCGGCAATTACCCGACCGCGTCGCAGATGCTCGGCTACACCGTGCTCGACTATGCGGCGGCCGGCGTCATGGGCGACCTGACCGAGACGGCGAAGAAGGAGGGCTGGGATAAGTCGGTTCCGGCAGCCCTGCAGAAGTTCTCCGTCTATGACGGCAAGTGGGTCGCTGCTCCAGTCAACGTCCACTCCGTCAACTGGCTGTGGATCAACAAGGCGGTGATGGACAAGATCGGCGGCACCGAGCCAAAGACCTTCGACGACTTCGTCGCCCTGCTCGACAAAGCCAAGGCGGCTGGCGTCATTCCGCTCGCCCTTGGCGGCCAGAACTGGCAGGAAGCCACCATGTTCGACTCGGTTGTGCTGTCGACCGGCGGACCTGAGTTCTACAAGAAGGCCTTCAACGACCTCGACGACGAGTCCCTCAAGTCGGACACGATGAAGAAGTCGTTCGATAACCTCGCCAAGCTCGTCACCTATGTCGACCCGAACTTCTCGGGCCGCGACTGGAACCTTGCCACCGCCATGGTCATCAAGGGCGATGCCCTGGTGCAGGTGATGGGTGACTGGGCCAAGGGCGAGTTCAACGCCGCCAAGAAAACGCCGGGCACCGACTTCCTGTGCTATCGCTTCCCGGGCACGGAAGGCTCGGTGGTCTACAACTCCGACATGTTCGGCATGTTCAACGTTCCGGACGACCGCAAGGCCGCCCAGGTCGCGTTGGCCACCGCCACCCTGTCGAAGAGCTTCCAGTCGGCCTTCAACGTCGTCAAGGGTTCGGTTCCCGCCCGTACCGACGTTCCGGACACCGACTTCGACGCGTGCGGCAAGAAGGGCATCGCCGACCTGAAGGCTGCCAACGAAGGCGGCACACTGTTCGGCTCGCTTGCCCAGGGCTATGGCGCGCCTCCGGCGGTCGCCAATGCCTACAAGGACGTCGTTTCGAAGTTCGTCCATGGTCAGATCAAGACCTCGGACGAAGCCGTGACCGAACTGGTCAAGGCAATCGACGACGCCAAGTAAGCCCTGGCCAGCAAGACACCTTCCCCGCTTCGGCGGGGAAGGTTCGCCTCAGGATTGGCCGGCTGGCGCAATTCCAGGAAAAGTGTGAGCGGTTTTCCGGCCGGAATTGCGTGAAAGAAAGAGTTAGAGAGGTTCGCCGTTTCCGTGAAACGGTGAAACCCTCTTGAACACCATGCCGACCAGAGACCCGTATGCACGGGGCCGCCTTGCCGCCTGACGGCAGGCACGGACGACCCGAACGGGAGGAGCCCTATGAGCAGTGTAGCGACAACCCAGATCAAGCTGACGCCGGAGCGGTCTCGCCCCTCCGTGCGCGCGCGACTGCAGGACGCGCTGCCGAAGATCGTGCTGGCGCCGAGCTTCGCCATCACCATCGTCTTCGTCTATGGCTTCATCCTGTGGACGGTCTATCTGTCCTTCACCAATTCCAAGACTTTTCCGTCCTATGTCATCACCGGACCGCGCGCCTACCTACGGCTATGGGGCTGGACGTTCGACTCCGACCCGCCATCGAGCTGGTACACGTCGATCGTCAATATGGGCATTTTCGGCTTTCTCTACATCGCCATGTGCCTGGCGCTCGGCCTGTTCCTGGCCATCCTGCTCGACCAGAAGATCCGCGGCGAAGGCGTGTTGCGGCCGATCTATCTCTACCCGATGGCGCTGTCCTTCATCGTTACCGGCGTCGCCTGGAAATGGTTTCTCGATCCCGGCCTCGGCCTTGAGCAGACCCTGCATCAATGGGGCTGGACGAGCTTCCATTTTGACTGGATCAAGAACAAGGATTTCGTCATCTACACGGTGGTCATTGCCGGCGTCTGGCAAGCCTCCGGCTTCATCATGGCGATGTTCCTGGCCGGCCTGCGCGGCATCGACGGTGAGATCATGAAAGCGGCGCAGATCGATGGCGCCACTACTTTCCAGCTCTACCGCCGCATCGTCATTCCGCTGCTGCGGCCGATCTTCCTGTCGGCCTTCATCGTGCTCGCCCACCTCGCCATCAAGTCGTACGATCTGGTGGTGGCGCTGACCAGCGGCGGCCCCGGTGGCTCGGCCTGGCTGCCGTCCAACTTCATGTATGAGTACACGTTCAAGCGCAACGAAATGGCTGTCGGCTCGGCGAGTGCCGTGATCATGCTGATGACCATCGTCGCCATCATCGTGCCCTATCTCTATTCGGAACTGCGGGAGAAGCCGCAATGAGCGCCGTTGCCACCCCTCCCCGCCAGGCCTCTAGCGGCATGAGCACCAAGACCCTCAACCGCATCGTCATCTACGGACTGCTGGCGCTGTTTGCGTTGTTCTACCTGATGCCGCTGTTCGTCATGCTGGTGACCTCGTTCAAGACCATGGAGGAGATCCAGAACGGCAACATGCTGGCGCTGCCCCAGGCGCCGACCTTCGACCCATGGATAAAGGCGTGGAGCGAAGTTTGCTCGGGCCTGACCTGCGTCGGCATGAAGGGCTATTTCTGGAACTCGATCAAGATGGTGGTTCCGGCAGTCATCATCTCGACCCTGCTCGGCGCGCTCAACGGCTATGTGCTGACCAAATGGCGCTTTCGCGGGGCGACGCTGGTGTTCGGGCTGATGCTGTTTGCCTGTTTCATCCCGTTCCAGTCGGTACTGCTGCCGATGGCAACGATCCTCGGCAGCTTGGGCCGGTTCGGCGTCAAGCTGCAGAACGCGACCGGTTTCACCTTCGGCTTTGGCAATCCGACCGTGAACCTGGTGTTCGTTCACGTCGTCTACGGCATCGGTTTCACCACCCTCTTCTTCCGCAATTACTACGAAGCGTTTCCGAACGAGCTGGTGAAGGCGGCGCAGATCGACGGGGCAAGCTTCTTCCAGATCTTCCGGCGCATCATGCTGCCCAACTCGCTGCCGATCATCGTGGTGACGGTGATCTACCAGTTCACCAACATCTGGAACGACTTCCTGTTCGCCTCCGCCTATGCCGGCTCCGGCGACGTGATGCCGATGACGGTGGCGCTCAACAACGTCGTCAACACCTCGACAGGCGTCGTCGAATACAACGTCAACATGGCTGCGGCGATGATCGCAGCCCTGCCCACCCTTCTCGTCTATGTGGTCGCCGGCCGCTACTTCGTGCGTGGCCTGATGGCGGGCGCGGTCAAAGGATAATCTGATGGCTTTTCTGGAAATTGATGGGCTGAAGAAGCGCTTCGGGAATGTCGAGATCCTGAAGGGCATCGATGTCGAGCTCGAAAAGGGCGGCTTCCTGGTGCTGGTCGGCCCGTCCGGCTGCGGCAAGTCCACCTTGCTCAACACGATTGCCGGCCTAGAGCAGATCACCGAGGGCGAAATCCGCGTCGACGGCCGCGCCATCAACGATCTGCACCCATCCAAGCGCGACATCGCCATGGTGTTCCAGAGCTATGCGCTCTATCCGAACATGACGGTGGCCGGAAACATCTCCTTCGGCATGGAGATGCGCGGCGTGCCGGCCGACGAGCGCCAAAAGGCGATCGACAAGGTGGCCAAGGTCCTGCAGATCGGCCACCTCCTGCAGCGCAAGCCGAGCCAGCTTTCCGGCGGCCAGCGCCAGCGCGTCGCCATGGGCCGCGCGCTGGTGCGCGACCCCAAGCTGTTCCTGTTCGACGAGCCTTTGTCCAACCTCGACGCCAAATTGCGCGTCGACATGCGCATCGAGATCAAGCGCCTGCATGCCACCACCGGCACAACCATCGTCTACGTCACCCACGACCAGATCGAGGCGATGACGCTGGCGACCAAGATCGCCGTCATGCGCGACGGCGAGGTGCAGCAGTTCGGCACCCCGGCCGAGATCTACAACAACCCGACCAATTTGTTCGTCGCCGACTTCATGGGTTCGCCGGCGATGAACCTGATCCCGGCGACCATTGCCACGTCGGGCAATGCGCTGTCCGTCGTGTTGGAGCGCGAGGCGCGCGAGCCGATCACGCTGCCGATGGCCAATGCGCCGGCGGGCCTGTCGGCGTTCCAGGGCAAGCCGATCATCTTCGGCGTGCGCCCGGAAGCGCTGACCGATCCGGAAGGTGCGGAACGCAACGCCTCCAACATTGCCACTGCCGACCTGCACATCGAAGTGGTCGAGCCGGCAGGGTCCGATACTTTCGCGGTGACCAATCTCGGCGGCAAGGGCGTGGTGGCGCGGTTGCGGGCCGACGCCAACATCCAGCCGGGCACCAGCACGCCGCTCGCCTTCAACCTGACCAAGGCCGTGTTCTTCGATCCGGCGACCGAACACCGCATCCGCTGATCGAGATGGTCAGCCCCGATATCGTCATCATCGGCTCCGGCATCGGCGGCGCTACGATCGCTTCCGGCCTGGCCGGCAGCGGCGCCTCGGTCCTGATGCTGGAGCGCGGCGAGCCCTTGCCGGCAACGCCGCATGCCCGCGACACGCGCTCGATCTTCGTCGATGGCCACTACCGTCCGAAGGAGATGTGGCGCGAGCCCGGCGGCGGCGCCTTCAACCCCGGCAATTACTACTATGTCGGCGGCAATTCGAAATTCTACGGCGCGGTGCTGATCCGCTACCGCAAAGAGGATTTCGCCGCCATGGAGCACTTCGGTGGCGTCTCGCCGGCATGGCCGTTTTCCTACGATGAATTCGAGCCCTGGTATTCGAAAGCCGAGCAGCTGTTTCGCGTCCGCGGCTCGCTCGGCGAGGACCCGACCGAACCGTTCCACTCGATCCCCTATGCTTTCAAGCCGGTGCCCGACGAAGCGCCGATTGCGCGCGCCCGCGCCGAGCTGAAGGGACTGGGCCTGCACCCCGCCTCGCTGCCGCTCGGCGTCGACATCGACACCTGGCTGAAAGAGGGCAAGACCGGCTGGGACGCATTCCCCAACACCGCCCAGGGCAAGGTTGATGCGCAGACCGGACCGCTGACGGCTGCACTCAAGGACAGCAATATCCGGCTCGAAACCGGCTGCCATGTCGAATATCTCGAAGCGTCGTCCGACGGCAAAAGCATCGCTGCCGTTCACTACCGTCAGAATGGCGAGCTGAAGAAAGTCGGGCCGAAGCTGGTCATCCTGTCCGCCGGCGCGGTCAATTCCGCCGTCATCCTGCTGCGCTCGCCTTCACCAGATGGCAAAGGCCTCGCCAACCGCTCCGACCAGGTCGGCCGCAATTTCATGAACCATAATTCGAGCGCCATGCTGGCGATCGATCCGCGCCGCAGGAACGACAGCGTCTACCAGAAGACGCTGATGCTGAATGACTACTATCTCTCCGACGGCAAAGGCGGCAAGCCGCTCGGCAACGTCCAGCTGCTCGGCAAGATCGACGGCAACATGTTGAAGGCCAACGTCAAACGCGTGCCGAAATTCGCGCTCGATTACATGGCCGGTCACGCCGTCGACTGGTATCTGATGTGCGAGGATCTGCCCGATCCGGAAAGCCGCATCATGGTCGACGGCAAGGACATCGTCATGCAATGGCGGCGCTCCAACATGCAGTCGCTGGACGCGCTGACCAGGGTGATGCGTGAGAACTTCCGCGCCTGCGGTTATCCCATCGTGCTGTCGCGTCCCTTCGACAAGCGCACGCCCTCGCACCAGTGCGGCACGGTGAAAATGGGCGACGATCCGGCGACGTCGCCGCTCGACCCTTTCTGCCGCGCCTTCGACCACCCGAACCTGTTCGTTGTCGACGCCAGTTTTTTGCCGAACTCGGCCGCCGTGAATCCGGCGCTGTCGATTGCGGCACAGGCGCTGCGCGTGGCCGAGCATATTCGCCGAACGGACCTCGCAGCATGACCCGCCCCGCAGCCATCGTCACCGGCGGCGCGCGCGGCATTGGACTGGCCTGCGCCGAGGCGCTGGCCGATGCAGGCTTCGACATTCTCGTCGCTGACCTGGCCAACGACCCCGCCAAACGGCTTGTTGAAAACATCATCGCGCGCCGCTCAAAGTTCGCTTACCACCGATGCGACATTGCCAGCCTTCCCGATCACGCATCGCTTATCGACGCCGCCACGCATGCGTTCGGCCGAATCGACTGCCTCGTCAACAATGCCGGCATCGGCGCCATGGTGCGCGGCGATCTGCTGGAGCTGAAGCCCGAGAATTTCGACCGTGCGCTGGACGTCAATCTGCGCGGCACAGTCTTCCTTAGCCAGGCCGTCGCCAAGGCGATGCTGGGGGCTCCCAGCAATCATCCGCGCTCGATCATCACCATCACCTCGGTCAGCGCCGATATGGCCTCGCCGGAACGCGCCGACTACTGCATCTCGAAAGCCGGCCTTTCGATGTGGGTGAAGAACCTGGCGCTGCGGCTTGCGCCGGAAAGCATCGGCGTGTTCGAGCTGCGGCCGGGCATCATTCGCACGGACATGACCGCGAGCGTATCAGCCAAATACGACGCGCTTATCGACAGCGGCCTGGTGCCGGCAAAACGCTGGGGCGAAGCATCGGACATCGGCGCCGTGGTGGCGACGCTTGCCGCCGGCAAGCTCGGCTTTTCCACAGGCTCGATTATCAATGTCGACGGCGCGCTCTCCGTGCCTCGACTGTAGGTGGATAGGGTTATGACCGACTACATCATCGTAGGTGCCGGCCCGGCCGGCTGCGTTCTGGCCAACCGGCTGAGCGAGGATCCAGCGAATTCCGTGCTGCTGCTCGAGGCCGGCGGCAAGGACTGGCACCCCTACATCCACATGCCGGCGGGCTTTGCCAAGATGACCAAGGGCATCGCTTCCTGGGGCTGGTCGACCGTGCCGCAGAGGCACATGCAGGACCGCGTCTTCTGGTATACGCAGGCGAAGGTGGTCGGCGGCGGCTCGTCCATCAATGCCCAGATATACACGCGCGGCAACGCTCGCGACTACGACGCATGGGACAAGGAAGAGGGCCTCGCGGGCTGGGGCTATCGCGACGTGCTGCCCTATTTCAAGCGCGCCGAGAACAACCAGCGCTTCGCCAACGATTTTCACGGCGACCAGGGGCCGCTCGGCGTGTCGAACCCGATTTCGCCGCTGCCGATTTGCGAGGCCTATTTCCGCGCCGGCCAAGAGATGGGCATCCCCTTCAACCCGGATTTCAACGGCGCTAGCCAGGAAGGCGTCGGCTACTACCAGCTGACCCAGAAGGACGCCCGGCGCTCATCCGCTTCGGTCGCCTATTTGAAGCCCATCCGCGGCCGCAAGAACCTGACAGTCCGAACCGATGTGCTGGTCACCCGCATCGTCGTCGAGAAAGGCCGCGCCATCGGCGTCGAGATCGTCGACAGGCCCGGCGGCGAGAAGACCATCATGCGCGCCGAGCGCGAAGTGATCGTCTCGTCGGGCGCCATCGGTTCGCCGAAGCTGTTGATGCAGTCGGGCATCGGCCCGGCTGATCACCTGAAATCGGTCGGCGTGACGCCGGTGCATGATCTGCCCGGTGTCGGCTCCAACATGCAGGACCATCTCGATTTGTTCGTCATCGCCGAATGCACCGGCGACCACACCTATGACAACTACGCCAAGCTGCACCGCACCGCGTGGGCCGGCTTGCAGTATCTGCTGCTGAAGAAAGGGCCGGTCGCCTCCAGCCTGTTCGAGACCGGCGGCTTCTGGTACGCCGATCCGACCGCCGCCTCGCCCGACATCCAGTTCCATCTGGGACTGGGCTCCGGCATCGAGGCCGGCGTCGAGAGGTTGAAGAACCCCGGCGTGACCTTGAACTCGGCCTTCCTGCGCCCGCGCTCGCGCGGCACGGTGCGGCTGAGCAGCGCCGACCCGGCCGACCACCCGCTGATCGATCCCAACTATTGGTCGGACCCTTATGACCGCGCCATGTCGATCAAGGGCCTCAGGCTTGCGCGCGAGATCATGCGGCAGAAGGCGCTTGCACCTTACGTGTTGCGCGAGGTGCTGCCCGGACCATCGCTCGCCAGCGATGACGAGCTGATCGACTATGCCTGCCGCACCGCCAAGACCGACCATCACCCCGTGGGTACCTGCCGCATGGGCCATGACGATATGGCGGTGGTCACACCGGACCTGCGCCTGCGCGGCATCGAGGGCCTGCGCGTCTGCGATGCCTCGGTGATGCCGCGCGTGCCTTCCTCCAACACCAATGCGCCGACCATCATGGTCGGCGAAAAAGGCGCCGACATCATCCTCGGCCGCGAGCCGCTTCCGCCGGCGGTGTTCTCCGGCAATCGGGCCGCATAGCCACTTAGGAGAACGAACCAATGATCAGACACTGCGTCTTCGTACGCTTCCTCAGCGATGTGCCCGCCACCGAGCGCACGGCAATCCACGCCGATCTCGAAGCACTGCGCTCCGTTGTCGACGGCATGGACACGGTCCATTTCAGCACCAATGTCAGCCCGGAGCCGTTCGCGCGCGGCTTCAGCCATGCCTTCACCATCGACTTCCGCGATGCCGCCGCCCGCGACGCCTATCTCGTGCATGAAGCGCATCAGCGCGCCGGCGCCCGATTGGTCGCAGCGCTCGAAGGCGGCACCGACGGGCTGATGGTGTTCGATCTCGACATTACGAAAAAGTGACCGCGCTTCTTTCGAAAGCCGGCTGACGCCTGTTCTCTTTTGCGCCCCAAGGAACATATCGTTCCCCGGGGGCGTTTAGGAGGAACGTCGTGGCTCTCACCGCGCAGGAGAAGAAAAACGTCCTTGCCTCCTTCCTCGGCTGGACGCTCGACGCTTTTGATTTCTTCCTTCTGACGTTCCTGCTCACCGATATCGCAACCGAATTCAACACTGACGTCCCGGCAGTCTCCAAAGCGGTGTTCCTGACGCTGGCGACACGCTTCATCGGCGCCTTCTTCTTCGGCAGGCTGGCCGACAAATATGGCCGCAAGCCCATTCTGATGCTCAACATCGTCAGCTATTCGGTGATCAGCGCGCTGGCTGGCTTCTCGCCCAATCTCGGCGTTTTCCTGGCGCTGCGCGCTCTGTTCGGCATCGCCATGGGCGGCGAATGGGGGCTGGGCAGTTCGCTCGCCATGGAGTCCATTCCGCCCAGTGCCCGCGGCATGGTCTCGGGCATCCTGCAATGCGGCTATCCCACCGGCTACCTTCTGGCGGCCGTGGTGTACGGCGTGCTCTACCAGCAGACGATCGGCGGTTACACGATCGGCTGGCGCGCCATGTTCCTGCTCTCCTTCCTGCCGGCACTGATCGTGCTCTTCATCCGCTCGCATGTGCCGGAATCGCCGGCCTTCGTCGAGGCGCAGAAATCCGTCGACCTGGCCTTCTTGAAACGCTGCAGCAGCACTGGGGCGTCGCCGTCTATGCGGTCGTGCTGATGATGTTCTTCAATTTCTTCAGCCACGGCACGCAGGACCTCTACCCGACCTTCCTCAAGAAGCAGCATGGCTTCGACCCGCACACGGTGAGCTGGATCACCATCGTCGCTAATATCGGCGCCATCGTCGGCGGGTTGGCGTTCGGCGCACTGTCGGAGAAGATCGGCCGCGTCAACGCGATAACGCTCGCCTGCCTGATTGCCTTGCCCTCGATTCCGCTCTGGGCCTTCAGCTCGACACCGTTCATGCTGGCCATCGGCGCGTTCGTCATGCAGGTCGCGGTGCAGGGCGCCTGGGGCGTCATCCCGGTGCATCTTAACGAGCTGTCGCCCGGCGCCGTGCGGGCAACCTTGCCCGGCTTCATCTACCAGGCCGGCAATCTCGCGGCGTCCTATGGCGGTCCCTACCAGGCCGGCATCGCCGAGGCGTCTGGAGGCAGCTATGGCTACGCGCTGGCGCTGTTTGCCGGCGTGGTCGCCGTCTGCATCATCGTCGTCATCCGCTTCAGTCCGGAACGGCGCGGACAGGTGATGACGGTGCTCGGCTGAAGTATCAGAATCTCAGCCCAGTCTGAGGGCCACGACACCGGCGACGATGCTGAGCGCGGCGGCGCCGCGCCAGCCTGTCATCTTCTCGCCGAGCGCGAAAACCGAGATCATCATGGCAAACAGGATCGACGTCTCGCGCAACGACGCCACCGAGGCGATCGGCGCCTTGGTCATCGCCCACATGACGATCCAGTAGGCCGCGCCGCTGAGCACGCCGGTGAACAGGCCTGCTTTCCAGTCGCGCGCCAGCACGGGCAGCGCCTTGGGCCCGCGAAAGATGAGGCACAGCACCAGCGCCCACGTGGCATCGCAGATGAACAGCCATGCGGCATAGCTCTGCGCCGTCGCCGCAAGCCGCGCGCCGCTGCCATCCGACAGCGTATAGCTGGCAATGAAGATAGAGGTGCCGAGCGCAAAGCCGACCGCCCGCACATTGATCCGCTCCAGATGCGCGCCGCCGCGAAACGACATCACCAACGTGCCGGCCGACAGCAGCAGGATGCCGAGGATGGCGAAAGGCGCCGGCATCTCCTGCACCACGACAACGCCGCCGAGGGCGGTCAAAAGCGGCGCCGTGCCGCGCGCCAGCGGATAGGTTTGGGCGAAATCGCCGGCCTTGTAGGCGCCGATCAGGAAAGTCCGGTAGCCCATGTGGAAAATCACCGAGGCGATGATGAAAGGCCACACTTCGGCCTTCGGAAACTCGACGAAGGGCAGCACGAAAAGCGCGGCAAACCCCATGCCCAGTGTCATCAGCGTGATCGACAGGAAGCGATCGAGATGGACCTTGACCAGCGCGTTCCAGATCGCGTGCATGGCGGCGGCGGCAAGCACCGCGAAGAAGACGAAAAGCGTCATCGAGGGCTCACCGATCTCCCGAGCTCAAAGGCGTTTCGAGATCGATATCGATCCGGACCGGAAAATGGTCTGAAGCGATCTCGCCTATATCGGCACTGACCGAGCGCACACGGTCGGCGAACATACCGCCGACGAAGCAATGGTCGAGCCGGCGTTTTGCCACTTTCCCGTCGATCGTTTTCACATGGGTGTGGTAATCGGCAGCCGGCTCGCTAGCGACGGCAGCGGCATCAACAAAGCCGTCGAGATAGGCCGCCCCGCGATGATAGGGCGTGCTGCCGACGATGCGGCTGTATTCGGCGCTGCCCGGCTCCATGTTGAAATCGCCCATCCAGATCGCCGCCGTCGGGTTCTCCGGCTCGGCCTCGCCACTGGTCCAGTTGCGCGAAGGCTCATCGTCCGCGCCGCTCCACGGGCCGCCCTCGGACGGCGCGCGGCGATGCTCGGCCAAGAGATAGTCGATCTGCTCCAGCCGCTCCTCCGCCGCGATATGGGCGAGATGCAGCGACAGGACCCTTACCGGTCCGGCCGGCGTGCGGATCATGCATTCGAGCGCGGCGTTGCGCGTGTTGAGCGGCCGCAGCGTGCGGCGCATGGGCAGCGCGTGCAGCCGCGACCAGGCGATCGGCAGCTTCGACAGCAGCATGGTGCCGAACTGGCGGCGGCGGTTGACGACCCCGCCGTCGCGCTGCTCACTGGCGTCCATGTCGAAGGCCGGGCCATAGACCCAGTAATAGCTAGGCAGCAGCTTGGACAGGACCTCCGGCTGGTCGTCCTCATTGGTGCGCTGCCAATGCCGCTCGACCTCCTGCAGCGCGATGATATCGGCGCCGTCGACCAGCTTGGTGCAGCGCGAAAGATCGTAACGGCCATCGCCGCCGAACCCGTACTGGATGTTGTAGCTGACCAGCTTCATTGCTTATCCGGCTCAATTTCGCTTTGGCAGTAGCGGTTCGGCAGACGGGTTGCAATGTACCGGCACGACGGCGGAACTGGGCCAGCGTCTATGATGTGGTCAGCGGCTGGAACCGGCCCGCCGGCGATGCCGCCAGTTCGGCCCAGTCGATCTCTTCCTCCAGCCGGTGGTAGGCTTCGTCGCCGATCGTGCCGTTGCTGCGCAACTCCTCGAGCGTGTCGCGCTGGCGGTTGATGGCATAGAGGCGCAGCCGGTCGTATTCGGTCGCGGCCTGAGCGTCCTCCGGGTTTTCCGCAATCAGGCGCTGCGCTTCATACTGTTCGCGCACGACGGCGGCGGCCGCAGATGTCTTGCGGCTCAGCACGTCCAGTGCTGCCTGCATGATGGCGACGCGCGCCTGCGCCACCTCATTGTCGACGGTTCTATCGGGGTCGAAGTTGATCCAGCGCAGCAGCGGCTTCAGCGTCATGCCTTGCAGCACCAGCGTGCCCAGCACCACCGCGAAGGCGGCAAGCACGATCGGGTCGCGGCCGGGAAAATCGGCCGGCAGCGCAATGGCCACCACCAGCGTCACCAACCCACGCATGCCGCACCAGCCGACAATGACGGCGCCGCCGAATGTCGGCAATTCCCGCCTTGCCTCTTGGCTGCCGAAGCGGGCAAGCCACCGGATGATCGCGACGTAACTCGCCACCCAGACAAGGCGCGCGACGATAACGACGACCAGCACCGTTGCGGCGAAAAGGAATGCTTCGCCTTGCCCGTCGCCGGCCAGCCTGCCAACGATCGTGCGTGCCTGCAGGCCCATCAGCACGAAAGCCAGCACGTTGAGCACGAACACCGCCGACTCCCAGACCGAATAGGTGCTGACGCGGCGTCTCGCCGACGACTGGCGCGGCGCCCTGCGCGCAATGGTCATGGCATAGACGACGATGGTGATGATGGCGGAAAGGCCGAGCCTGTCGGCGATGATCCACACGGCGAAGGTTCCGGCAAACTGCACCACCGTGCTGCTCGCCGCATCCTCGATGCGGCCGAGCGCCAGCAGCGAGACGCGGCCAAACAGATAGCCCGCGATCACACTGCCGATCGTTGCCAGCAGGATCACCGGAACGGCGTTGCTGAGCATGATCGTGCCAAGCGCGGCCGAAACCGCCAGCCGGTAGATCAGCAGCGCCGTGGCATCGTTGAGCAGGCTCTCGCCCTGCAGGATGGCGGTGATGCGGTGCGGTACCTTGAACTGGCTGAGCACGGCGGATGCGGCCACCGCATCCGGTGGCGCGACGATGGCGCCAAGCGCGATTGCCGCCGCGATCGGCAGGCCGGCCATCTTCCAGCCGACCAAGGCAACCACCACGGTGGTGAAGACCACGGCGCCCAGCGCGAGCAACGCGAGCGACAGCCGGTAGCGCTTGAGGTCGCGCAGCGACGTGTCATAGGCGGCGTCGAGAAGCACCGGCGCGATGAACAGGGCAAGCGCCAGCTCCGGATCGATCTCGATCGTCGGCGCACCGGGTACGAAGGCAATCGCGACGCCGGCCAGAGCCAGCAGGGACGGATAGGGAATTTCCAGCCGCCGCGACAGCGCCGTCAGCGCGACGGCAGCCAGAAGCAGGATGAGGGTAAGTTCGAATAGCGCCATGGCCCATCGTAGCGGCGAAGCGGCATCATGGGCAGTGGCTGGATGGCAAGATGCTGTTGATTATCCAGCACTCGGGGTCCGGCAATGATACGGCCGTTCATCGCGCCAGCTCGAATCGACCGCCTCGGTCGCGCCAAAATGCTGCTTGCTAGTGCAGCACCAGCATATCGCTTGATGAGAACGATATGTCGGCCTTCTCGCCGACCGCGGGCGGTGGCGTTGCCGGGCTGTTGAAGGTGTCGAGCGACACTGTGTTGCCGCCGATGCCGACGCGAACGCGAATGACTGAGCCGAGGAAGTGCACTTCGGAGATTTCGCCCGACAGGCTTGAATCGCGCCCGGGTTGGCGTCCGAGCGAAATCGCCTCCGGTCGCAGCGCCAGCGACAGCGTGTCACCGGACTTCGAGCCGTTGAGCTTGCCCATTAGCGAGACTTCCTGCGTGTTGACGCGCACCTTGCCGGACGCGGCATCGGTGACAGTGCCTTCGAGCACGTTCAGCGTGCCGACGAAATTGGCGACGAACTTGGTCGCCGGCCGGTTGTAGATCTCGAACGGGGTGCCGACCTGCTCGGCCTTGCCGCCATACATCACCGCGATGCGGTCCGAGATCGACAGCGCCTCTTCCTGGTCATGTGTGACGAAGATGGTAGTGATGCCGAGCTTCTTCTGGATCGAGCGGATTTCCTCGCGCAGCGAGACGCGCACCTTGGCGTCGAGCGCCGACAGCGGCTCGTCGAGCAAAAGCAGCTTCGGCTTCGGCGCGATGGCGCGGGCCAGCGCGATGCGCTGTTGCTGGCCGCCGGAGAGCTGGTAGGGATAGCGGTCGGCCATCTGCGGCAGCTTGATGATGTCGAGCATCTCGGCCACGCGTCTGTCGATGTCCGCCTTGGGCATGCCGGCGACCTTCAGGCCAAAGCCGATGTTTTGCGCCACCGTCAGGTTGGGGAACAGCGCATAGGCTTGGAACACCATGCCGACATTGCGCTGGTTGGGCTTTAGCCTCGTGATGTCCTTGCCTGCGACGACGATCTTGCCCGCCGACGGCTCTTCGAAACCGGCGACCATGCGCAGCACGGTGGTCTTGCCGCAACCCGATGGCCCAAGGAAGGAAACGAACTCGCCCGGCTCGACATCAAGATTGAAATCTTCGACCACGGTGGTGGCGCCGAAGGATTTTCGCACATGCTGGATGGAGAGGAATGGTTCGGCCATGGCTTTTTCTTTCGATCAGTACTTTGTCGATCAGTTCGGGCGGTTCGCCGATCTCGGCGCGAAACGGGACAGGATCTGGATCAGCGACATACAGCCCCAGGTGATGGCGAAGGCGATGATGGCAAGCGCCGCCGGCTCATAGGCGCGGTTGGCGCCAACGTTTTGCAGATAGGGGCCGAAGGCGGGCCGGTTGAGCAAGCTGGCCATGGTGAATTCGCCAATGACGATGGCGAAGGTAAGGAAGGCGCCCGACAGCACGGCGATCAGCACATTGGGCAGGATCACACGACCAATGATCGTGCCCCAACCGGCGCCTAGGATCTGCGCCGCTTCGGTCAGCGTCCTGACGTCGATGGTGCGCAGTCCGGTATCGACCGCGCGATACATGTAGGGCAGCGCCAGCATTGCATAGCCGATGACCAGCAAGGCATTTGTGCCCATGTCGGTCGCCAGGAACGGCAGCGGCGAATTCGAACCGTACATCCTGATATAGCCGAAGACGATGACGATGGCGGGAATGACCAGCGGCAGCAGCGTGATGAACTCTACGATCGGCCGCAGTTGCGGCAGGCGCAGTCGAATCCAGTAGGCGGCGGGCACCACGATCAACACGCCCAGAATGATGGTGAAGATGGCGGCAAGCACTGAGTAGCCAAAGGTCGCCTGAAAACGAGGGTCGCCAAGCACGATCTGATAGGCGTCGAAGGAATAAGCGCCGCGTCGCATGCGCAAGGAAAATTCCACCGTCGCGATCAGCGGAATGAAGAAATAGGCCGCGCCCAGCCCGAAGACGACCCAGGCCCAGAATTTTCCGGACTTCATTTCAGCCACCTCTCCGAGCGCGTCCGGAACCAGATATAGAAGACATTGGCCAGCCCAGTGATGACGATCATGCCGAAGGCGATCGCATAGCCGAGATGGGCATTGTGCAGCACGTCACCGCGTATCTGCGCATAGAGCAGGATCGGCACGATGTTGAGTGAAGAGCCGGTCAGCGCATAGGCGGTGGCGATGGCGCCGAAGGCATTGGCGAAGAGCAGGATGACTGTGCCGAGGAAACTCGGCCAGATCACCGGGATGACAACCATGCGCCAGTATTGCGTCTGGGTGGCGCCAAGCGTCGCCGCAGCCTCGCCCCACTCCTTCTTCAAGCCGTCGATCGCCGGCGTGATGATGACCACCATTAGGGGAATCTGGAAATAGACATAGGTCAGCGTCAGGCCCCAGAACGATAGGATGTTGAAGCCGTGCGCATAAATGTTGAGGCCGAACACGGTGTTGAGCAGCACCGTGGCCAGACCGAGGCGTCCGAGCGTGGCGATGAAGGCGAAGGCCAGCGGTACGCCGGCGAAATTGGAAGCCACGCCGGAGAATGTCAGCGTCGCCGAACGTATCCACTCCGGCAGGCCGCCGCGCACGATTGCGATGGCGATGCCGAGACCTGCGAAGGCGCCGATCAGCGACGAGGAAAGGCTGACCTTGAGCGAGATCCAGTAGGCGGCGACAATCGATGGCTGCGCCAGTGCTGCTATGTTTTCGAACGTGAATTCGCCGGCATCGTTCTGGAATGCACCCAGCATCAGATAGAGCGTGGGTAGGATCAGGAACATGATGGCGAAGATGAAGAATGGCGCAACGCCGAGCCATTGCGTCGGCAGTCGCATTGCACGCGCCTCGCTCGGGGGCGCGGTCTTCCCGGCAACTGCGTGATCGGAAAGCGAGATATCTGTCATGCGCCGGCTACCGTCTCCGAGGAACACCGGGCGGCCGCGAGGCCGCCCGGTTGGTTTCAAGCCTTACTTGACGTTGGCGCCGACGACGGCATCCCAGTTCTTGGTGACGGCTTCCTTTGCCTTGCCCTGCTCGTCCAGCGTCGGGAACACCGCGGCAGCGTAAGCCTCGGCCGGCGGCAGCTTGGCCATCACGTCCGCCGGGAGCTTGCCGTTCTTGGCAAGATCGTTGAAGCGGATCGGGTGGCAATAGCCCTTCAGCCAGCCGATCTGGCCTTCGTCGGAGTAGAGATACTCCAGCCAGAGCTTGGCAGCGTTCGGATGCGGTGCGAAAGCACTGATCGCCTGCACATAGACGCCGGCAACGACACCGGTCTTGGGCACGACGACGTCGACGGGCGGATTGCCCTTCAGCGTGTCGCGACCGGCAAGTGCATTGTAATCCCAGGTCACCAGGATCGGCGTCTGGCCTTGTGCCAGGGTCGCCGGTTTGCCGATGACCGGCACGAAATTGCCGGCGGCGTTAAGCTTCTTGAAGAAGTCGAGACCAGCAGTGCCAGCAGCTTCGCCGGCAGCCGCACCACCGGAAATGCCGGCCGCGTAGACGGCCTGGATGGCTTGGTTCGAGGCGCGCGGGTCGCCGGCAAGCGCCACGGTGTTGGCGAATTCCGGCTTCAGCAGGTCAGCCCAGTCAGCCGGCGCTTCCTTGACGAGGTCCTTGTTCACCAGGAAGGATAGCACGCCATAGTAGTCGCCGGTCCAGTAACCATCGGCATCCTTCGCGCTGTCGGGGATCGAGTCCCAGGTCGACACTTTGTAGGGCTGGATCAGGCCGTCAGCCTTGGCGGTCGGGCCGAAGGACAGGCCAACGTCGATGACGTCAGGCGCCTGCGGGCCCTTGTTGTCCTTGTTGGCCTTGATCGCCTCGACCTCGTCGCCGGAGCCGGCATCGGGGTTGAGTTCGTTGATGGTGATCTCAGGATACTTTGCCTTGAAGCCGTCGATGACGGCGCCGTAGCCGCACCAGTCATGGGGCAGCGCGATGGTCGTGAGCTGGCCTTCCTTCTTCGCTGCGGCAACCAGTTCATCCATGGACTGGGCCGACGAGATAGCAGAGGTCGCCATGAGGGCGACGGCCGAAAGGGAAAGCACTTTCCCTGTGAACTTGAACATGTGTTCTCTCCGTTGAACTGGCGTCCTGGACGCCTGCGATGCGGTATCGATTTCGTGTGACAGCCAGATGAAAGCTTTTTGAAACAGGCGCCCGGCGGTACGAAAAGTTAACTCTTTTTAACCGGCTGTAGCAATTAGCCTGCACTTAATTTCCCGGCTAATGGTTTATAGCCTTGTCTCTTGCCCCTTTGCCCTTTCCTTTCCCCTCGTTTCCAGATCAATTCCGGCACAGGAAACCGCCTCAGACCGTACCGGCGATAGAGTTTTCGAGCAGCGTCAGCGCTGCTTTCTTGGTCAGCTTGACCGGGTTGCCGCCGGCTGTCGGATCGACCACCGCCATGTCGGCGATCAGCCCCTTGCGCTTCTTGTCCATGTCGAGCCCCTTGATCAGGCCGGGCAGTGCATGCGGCACCTTCAATTCCTTGCGCAGCTTGACGATCGCTTTGGCAAAACCGTTGAACCCGCCCTTGATTCCGCAATAGGCGGCAAGCCGGGCGATGCGTTCTTCGATCGAGTCCCGGTTAAAGGCCAGCACGTAGGGCATGAACACCGCATTCGTCATGCCGTGATGGGTGTCGTAGAGCGCGCCGATCGGATGCGACAGCGAGTGGATGGCGCCAAGACCCTTCTGGAAGGCGGCAGCACCCATCGCGGCCGCACTCATCATGTGGGCGCGCGCGACAAGGTCCTTGCCGTTGGCGTAGGCCTTGGGCAGGTTCTCGAACACCAGGCGCACACCTTCGACGGCAATGCCGTCGGCCATCGGGTGATAGCCCGGCGCGCAATAGGCTTCGAGGCAATGTGCCAGCGCATCCATGCCGGTGCCGGCGGTGATGAAGCCGGGCATGCCGACCGACAGTTCCGGATCGGCAATAACGATTGCCGGCAAAAGCTTCGGATGGAAGATGACCTTCTTGGTGTGCGTCGCCTCATTGGTGATGACGCCGGCACGCCCGACTTCCGAGCCTGTGCCGGCAGTGGTCGGCACGGCGATGATCGGCGCGATGGCATCCGAATTGGCCCGCGTCCACCAGTCGCCGACATCCTCAAAGTCCCAGATCGGCCGCGTCTGGCCAGCCTGGAACGCGATCAGCTTGCCGAGATCGAGCGCTGAACCGCCGCCGAAGGCGATGACGCCGTCATGCTTGCCCTTCTTGAACACGGCGATGCCGGCGGTGAGGTTGGAATCGACCGGGTTCGGCTTCACCTCGGAGAACACGCCATAGGATACCTTGGCGTCGTCGAGGATTTTCAGCGTCGAAGCGACGACCGGCAGTTTCGCCAACCCCGGATCGGTGACGAATAGCGGCCGCTTAATGCCGGTGGCCGCGAGCACCTCAGGCAGTTCCTTGATACGCCCGGCGCCGAAGCGGACGGTGGTCGGGTAGTTCCATTTGGAGATCAGCTTGGACATGTCTTGTCTTTCAAAAAATCAGATGGCTTCGCGCAGATGGAAGGATTTCGGCCGGGTCAGATTGTCGTAGCCGAGCGCCGAAAGGGCAACGCCTTTGCCGGTGTCCTTGACGCCGGTCCAGACCAGCGCCGGATCGAGGTAGTCGCAGCGGTTCATGAACACGGTGCCGGTCTCGACGCGGTCGCCGATCGCCACCGCATGCTCGATATCGCCGGTCCAGATCGAAGCGGTCAGCCCGTAGGGGCTGTCGTTCATCAGCGCGATCGCCTCCTCGTCGTCGCGCACCTTCATGATGCCGACGATCGGGCCAAAACTTTCCTCGCGCATGACGCTCATTTGGTGGTCGACGCCGGTCAGCACTTCCGGCGCCAGATAGGGCGAGCCGGCCTTGTCGTTAGCCACCTTCATATTGATGTGTGCGATTGCACCCTTGCGCAGCGCCTCGGCCTTCTGCCCGCGGATCAGGTCGGCAAAGCGCGCCTGCGCCATCGGCCCCATTGTCGTCGCCTGTTCCAGCGGATTGCCGACGGCATAATTCTTCGTCTCGGCGATGAAACCTTCGACGAACTGGTCGTAGACCTTCTCATGCACATAGACGCGCTCGATGCCGCAGCAGCACTGGCCGGAATTGTAGAAGGCGCCGTCGACCAGATTGGCCACCGCATGGTCGAGCTTGGCGTCGGGCAGCACATAGGCCGGATCCTTGCCGCCGAGTTCGAGCCCGAGCGTCATGAAGGTGCCGGCCGCCGCCTTCTCGATGGCGCGGCCGCCGCCGACCGAACCGGTGAAATTGACATGGTCGATCTTGCCCGAGCCGAGCAGCTTCTCGGTCTGGGCATGGTTCAGCACGACATTCTGGAACACGCCCTTGGGCAGCCCAACCTTGTCGAACGCCTGCTGGAACCGTTCGCCGACCAGCAGCGTCTGCGCCGCATGCTTGAGGATAACGGTATTGCCGGCCATCAGTGCCGGCACGATGGTGTTGACGGCGGTCAGATAGGGATAGTTCCACGGCGCGATCACCATGACGACGCCTAGCGGATCCTTCTTCACATAGCGTCGGAAGCCGTCCTTCGGGTTGGATGCCGGCACGGATTTCAGCGCGGCTTCAGCGATCTCGACCATGTAATTGGTGCGTTCCCTGACGCCGCCGAACTCGCCGCCATAGCGCACCGGTCGCCCCATCTGCCAAGCGATCTCCGGCACGATCTCGTCGGTCATCGCGACCAGCGCTTCGAGCATCGCCAGCATAAATTTGCCGCGCTCGACGATCGGCGTCAGCGCCCACTTCTCCTGCGCCGCTTTGGCGCGCTCGACCGCGGCATTGATCGCCTGGTCGGTCGCGATCGGTCGCTCGGCATAGATCGAACCATCGATGGGCGATTTGAGTCTTACGGTTTCCAAAGGATACTCCAAGTTAGCAGGCTAGGGTGCGCAGATGGCCATTGCGGCCATAGCGAAGGATGGGCTCGTCACGCGTCACCAGAACCATGTCCAACGCTCTCGCACTTGCCATCAGTATCCGATCCATGGGATCACTATGGGGCGGACCGGGCAGGTTGGATGACGCAATCAGAATGGCTGGTGAGATAGCGCTGAGCTTTGCCGACATTCGCTCGATGAATCTCTCCACGAAGTCGAGTGGCGCCAATGGCAGATTGAGCCGGCCCTTGGCTACGCCAATTCCGATCTCCCATGCCGACATCGGCGAAAGATACAGACGGCCGTCATAGGCCGCTTCCGAAATCTCCCGGCTTGCGTGCGGATCGATCAGACTATCGTTGGCGACAAAGATCATCGCACATGTATCCAGAAGCAGGTTTGGCTCTTCGCTCATTTACGCACCGCAAGTTTGCCGTCACGCGCGTCAGCCTCACCGCCCAGATAGCCCCGGTCCCATGGCTCGTCATCGAAAGGTTTGGTGACATCAAATCCGGCTTCGATTGTTATCAGGCCCTTCATGAAACCAAAGCCGGGATGGCGATCCGCGCGCGCCTCCTTTGGCGCGGCAGGCACGCTACCACTGGGCGGCGCCGAAATGGGCACCTTGCGAACGCGGCGAAATACCAGTTTCCCACTCCCTATATTGACGGATTCGGTCTCGAACCCAGCCTCAAGCCACTCCCTTGTCATGGGATTGTTGCTCGGATTGTTGCTCCACCATGCAGGGTATTGCTTCGATGCGGGCAGCGGCAGATTGAGCACTCTCTCGATTTCGGCGAATGACATCGGGACGCGATCGACATTTTGGGCAATGAGAAAATCCTTGAGCGGCGCATATTTGGACATCGCAAACTCCTCAATGTAGCACTGCAGTTTACAGGTACCATATGGTACTAACTTCACCACATTGTCAACATTAAAGCTGTATAAAGTTTTAGTACCGCTCGAACCCTCTGTGCAGTTCCCAATCCGTAATGCGGCGGTCGTATTCGAACTGCTCCCACTTTGCGGTGTGGACATAATGTTCGAGCACATCGTCGCCGAGCGCCTGCTTCAGCATCTTCGACTTGGCCAGCGTCTCGGTGGCGTCGCGCAGCGTTTTCGGGATCTCCGGAAGGCGCGAGGCCTGGTAGGCATCGCCGACGAACGGCTTCTGCAGTTCGAGCTTCTCGTCGATGCCGGCAAGGCCGGCGGCGATCAGCGCCGCGAACGCGAGATAGGGGTTCAGGTCGGCGCCGCCGATGCGGCATTCCATGCGGATGCCCTTGGTGCCCTCACCGCACAGGCGGAAGCCGGCGGTGCGGTTGTCCTCGCTCCACATGATCTTGGTCGGTGCGAAGGTGCCGGCCTGGAAGCGCTTGTAGGAGTTGATGTAGGGCGCCAAGAACCAGGTAAACTCCCTGGCATATTTCAGTTGCCCAGCCGCCCATTGCTGGCCAAGCGTGGACAAAGTCCAGTCCGCCTTCTTGTCGAAGAACAATGGCATGTTGCCATCGGCGCTCCACAGCGAATTGTGGATGTGGCTGGAATTACCGGCGAGCCCGTAATTGTATTTCGACATGAAGGAAATCGACTTGCCTTCGGACTCGGCAATCTCCTTGGCGCCGTTCTTCAGGATGACGTGGCGGTCCGCCATGTCGAGCGCCTCGGCATAGCGCACATTGATCTCTTCCTGCCCCGGGCCCCATTCGCCCTTGGAGTTTTCGATCGGAATGCCCGCCGCTTCCATCTCGTTGCGAAGCCGGCGCATGACGCCTTCTTCCTTGGTGGTGATGCCGATCTGGTAGTCGCCGATATAGGGCGACGCGGTGTCGAGCCCCTGCCAGTGCTTCTTGCGGGCGGAATCGTAGGTTTCGTTGAACAGGTAGAATTCGAGCTCGGAGGCGAAGTAGCCGATATAGCCGCGTTCGGTGAGCCGCTTGACCTGCTTTTTCAGCATCGCGCGCGGCGAATGCGGAAGGTCGTCATGGGTGTGGTGGTCGAGCACGTCGCAGATCACCAGCGCGGTCTTTTCCAGCCACGGAATCCGCCGCAGCGTGGCAAGGTCCGGCTTCATGACGAAGTCGCCATAGCCCTTCGACCAGCTTGCCGCCTTGTAGCCCGGCACCGGCTCCATATCGATGTCGGCGGCGAGCAGATAGTTGCAGCCATGCGTCTCGTCATGAGCAGAATCCACAAAGTACTGCGCCAGGAAACGCTTTCCAGCCAGCCGCCCCTGCATGTCGACGATGCAGGCCAGCACCGTGTCGATCTCGCCATTGGAGACCGCTTTCTTCAACTGATCGAACGAGAAATTTCCGGCCATTCCTTTGGCACTCCAGTGCTTGGTCGTTGAGGACGAAACCATAGCCGGCTGCACGCCGGCCATGGCCATGATGGTGACGTCAGTGGCCGGTTTCGCCGACCGCCTGTTCGGCGGCCTTGATCGCTGCCTGACGCGCCGCGATGATGTCGCCCAGCGGCGGGCCCTGGAAGCGATTGCGCTCGAAGGCGAACCAGATAATCGCCGTCAGGATGAAGAAGCCGACGGTGATGTACAGCGCCCAGTCGTTCGGCGGCTGGATGCCGATGATGAAGATCAGGATCATCGACACGATCGAGAGAACGCCGAACAGCATGAAGATGCCACGGCCCAAGTTCCACGGTCCCATCTTGTCCCACTTCGGCGTTCCCCAGGCCACCATGCCGAGCACAATCGGCACGGTGAAGGACAGGAACAGGAAGATGACGGTGCAGGACACGACGATGGTGTAGGCCGAGGTACCGGCGACCGAAACCAGCGTCGAACCCCAGACGAACAGCACCGACAGGACCGACGCCGTCCAGATCGCCGCCACCGGCGTGCGATAGGTCGGGCTGACCTTGGCCAGTGCCGACGAGCCCGGCAGGCCGCCGTCACGCGAGAAGGCAAAGATCATGCGCGAAGCCGAGGTGACGGTTGCGAGGCCGCACAACAGCTGGGCGATGAACACGACGAGGTAGACGAACTCCTTGAGGCCGGGACTGACGCGCTGGTCGAAGGCCCAGAAGAACACGTTCCAACCCTGCTTGGCGGCGTCGTCCATGTTGGGGATCATCAGTACGAAGGCGGCCAGGAACAAATAGCCGAAGACCGCCGACCAGATAACCGACATCACCATCGCACGCGGCACCGATGAGGCCGCCTTGATGGTTTCCTCGGAAGTGTGTGCCGAAGCATCGTAGCCGGTGATGGTGTAGATCGGCAGCAGAAGGCCGAGAGCGAACACCCAGGCGTTCGAGACGGACGGCCAGACGCTGGCGCCGGCCTCACCCGAGTAGTTGTGGAAGGTGAAGAGCCGGCTGAAATCCCAGGTCTCGGCGGAGAACAGGCAGACGACAGCAATCAGGATCGAGCCGAAGAAGATAAGGTAGCCCGAAAAGTCGGTCAACTTCGCCGTCAGCTTGATGCCGAGATGGTTGATCAGCGCTTGGGCGCCGGTGATGATGACCAGGAAGATCATCTGATTGGTCAGCGTACCCTCGATGCCGAGCGTCGGCCCGAAGGCGCCGATGAAGAACGTCCAGGTGCCGACATTGATGGCGCCGAGCACGGTAATCAGGCCGAGCAGGTTGAGCCAGGCCGTCACCCAGCCGGTGCCGCGATTGCCGAGGATCGAACCCCAGTGATAGAGGCCGCCGGCCGTCGGATAGGCCGAGCTGATCTGCGACATAGCGACCGCGAAGGTAAGCGAGACGAAGCAGCCGACCAGCCAGCCGATGCCGATGCCGATGCCGCCGGCGCCCGACGTTGCCTGCGCCAGCGAATTGATGCCGCCCGACAGGATGCAGATGATGGAGAAGGAAACCGCGAAGTTGGAGAAGCGGCTTAGCCGCCGCTCAAGTTCCTGGGCGTAGCCCATGGAGTGGAGATGCTTTACGTCTTCCGCCTTGTCTGTGTCTGAATAACCCGGTGCTGCCATTGTAGTCCCCTTTTGCGTTCTTAGCTGGCCGGCCCTGCCCCGGTCGGCTTGCGCCGGCCGGAGCATCTAGTCTTTGCTGTTAGCCTGCCGTCTGGCCGACGGCTGCTTCCGCGGCCGCGATCTCCGAAGCGCGGCGAGCAATGTCGGCGCCGATCGGCGGGCCCTTGAAGCGGCGCGATTCGATACCGAACCACAGAACCACGAGCAGAACGATCAGGCCGATGGCATAGTTGATCAGGATGTCGAAGGGCGGCTGGATCCCGGCATACATCAGCACCAGAACGCCAAGCACCGTGATGACGGCGAACGGCTTGGACCAGATGCCGAGGCGGAACGGGCCGAATTCGGTCCAGCTCTTGCCCTCGGCAAGCAGGCCGGCGGCCACGGGCATGGCGTAGGACACGTAGAGGAACAATGCACAGCCGGCCGCCAGTGCGGCAAAAGCCGGCGAGTACAATGTCGCTGCGACCGCGAGCACCGCTCCGAGCCAGATCGCCGCCACCGGCGTACGCCATGTCGGGCTGACAGTCTTCCACACCGACGAACCGGGCAGGCCGCCGTCACGCGCGAAGGCAAAGATCATGCGCGAGGTCGACGTCAGTCCGGCGAGCGCGCAGATGAAATTCGCCAGCACGATTGCGATGGCAATCATGCTCTTCAGCAGGAATGGTGCCGGCAGATTGTTGAAGAGATTGAACCAGGCATTGGCGCCATCCTTGGCCGTCGCTGCCAGATCGGGGCTGGCCAGTACGAACGAAACGGCCATGACGAAGCCGAACACCAGCGACCACAGAACCGAATGGATCATGCCGCGCGGCACCGCCACGCGGGCATTGTGGGTCTCTTCGGACGTGTGGGCCGAAGCGTCGAAGCCGGTGATGGTGTAGAGTGGGTAGAGCAGGCCGATCAGGAAGGCGACGAGTGCCGTCCGTGCGGTCGGAACGTAGCCTGCGCCTGGATCACCGGTGTTGTTGACGAAGGTGGTGAGCCGCGAGAAATCCCAGCTTGCGCCCCAGATCAGGAACATCGCGGTCAACACGACGGCGACGACCAGAATGAGGTAGCCCGAGAAATCCGTCAGCATGGTGGTGAGCCTGATACCGAAATGATTGATCAGCGCCTGCGCGACCGTGATGATCACAACGCCGATCACCTGCTCCTGATAGCCCCACGCGGAGACGTCGTTACCGAACACGCCGGACCAGACAAGGTCCTTGAACAGCGCGTAGACGCCGACATTGACCGAGGCGACGACGAAGACCAGGCCGAGCAAGTTGATCCAGGCCGTGGCCCAGCCCCAGCCGCGCCCGCCGAGAATTGACGACCAGTGGTAGAGACCGCCGGCCGTCGGATAGGCCGAGCCGATCTGGCCAAGGGACGCGGCAACGACAAGTGCAAAGACGCCGCCGATGACCCAGCCGACAGTCGCCTCGAAGCCGCTGCCGGTCGCCATGGCCAGCGGGAAGGACGTGATGCCGCCCGCCAGAATACAAATGATCGAAAAGGAAATTGCGAAGTTCGAGAAGCCGCTCATGCGGCGAGCCAACTCCTGGGCATAGCCCATGCTATGGAGGGTTTTTACATCCTCCGATCTTTCAGCGTCTGATTTGTCCGGTCCTGCCATTTTCGTCCCCTGTTTTTCTAGCTGGCCGATTGAACTGACTTTCCCATTGCGTGTCGCCGGGAACCCTTGGCCTCCTCGGGTTCCAGGTCAGAAAAAATGCCCGTGAGCAGATCCGCCCATTTCCGCTGCCCGGTCTCGCCGGAGATCTCGTCGTTGCGGATTTCGATCATTGCGCAGGCAAGGCCGCGCGAGCGTGCATGGCGCTCCAAAGTGAAATAGACGCGGTCGGCCGGCGAATAGGGCTCGTTGATGCCGACAGTGACGCCGGAGAGCCGCTGCAGCGCCGCTATCAGCGGCGACGCCAGCCGGCGGTCGTCATCATGGATGATGCCGATATGCCAGGGCCGGTTCTTGCCCTTGTAGACCGGGGTGAAGGAATGCACCGACACCAGCCGGGTCTCCTGCCCACGCGCCTGCCGGTCGTCGATGATCGATGCGATCGTGTCGTGGAACGGCCGCCACGACAAAGCGATGCGCTCGGCGCGCTCACTGTCCGACAGGCCGGCATTGCCCGGAATGGCCGTCGTCTCGCTGACCGGCGGCACCAGGTCCGGTGCGTCGAGCGGACGGTTGCAGTCGATTATCAGGCGCGAGATGCGGGTTTCGATGAGCGTCGCATCGAGGGCGGTCGCGATGCGGCGCGCCACCGGCAGCGCGCCGGGGTCCCAGGCGATGTGGCGGGAGAGGTCCTCGGCCGGCAGGCCAAGCGTGCCGAATTCGGACGGCAGGAAGTTGGAAGCGTGGTCGCAGGTCAGCACGAAAGGGCTGGACCCGCCGGGGTTCGTCACCCCTACGGTATCAGACGATGCAAGGCTGGCGGGCCGTGCTCTCTCCATAGTCTGCCGTCCCCTGGGGAGCGCTGTATCTTATGTTACGTATTTTGCCTCATTGCGTCCCTGTGGATGATTTCATACAGTTTGTCCGGCTTTGTCAAATGCGATTTCGGGGAAGCGGTCTGGACGGGCTCAGGGGTGGGGAAAACGATGATTTCCAGCATTGCCGAACTGATTTCGGACCGCATCGGCACGATGCCGGCCGGCGAGCGCCGCGCCGCGCAGACACTGATTGCGAACTATCCGCTGATCGGGCTGAAGACGGTCGCCGAGTTCTCGACCGCCGCCGGCGTATCGTCGCCGACCATCCTGCGCTTTGTCTCCAGGCTGGGGTTCCAGAACTATCCCGAATTCCAGTCGGCGCTGCAGGACGAACTGGCGGCGCAATTGCAGTCGCCGGCATCGCGCACGCTCAACCCGGCCTCCCCAAGCGGTGCAGTATCGCCAATGCTGGAGGCGACGCTGGACAATATGCGCGAGACCTTCAGGCATCTCTCCGACAGACAGCTTGCCGACATCGCCGCAAGGCTTGCCGACCGGCGCGGCAAGACATTCCTGATCGGCGGCCGCTTCACCGATCCGTTGGCACGCTACATGGCCGCCCATCTCGCCATCATCCAGCCCGATGTCTATCACCTTGCCGGCCAGGAGAGCATCTGGCGCGACCGGCTGATCGACATGGGCAAGCGCGACGTGCTGGTGATCTTCGACATCAGGCGCTATCAGGACAGTCTGGTCCGCTTTGCCCAGACCGCGCATCAGCGCGGCGTTCAGATCGTGCTGTTCACCGACCAGTGGCTATCGCCGATCGCCCGCTTCGCCCGCCATGTCATTGCCGGACGCACCGCCGTGCCTTCGGCGTGGGACTCTTCCGCCGCTCTGTTCGTTGTCGCCGAGACGCTGATCGGCGCCGTCACCAGGCAGCTCGAGGCCGACAGCGCCAGGCGCATCCGCGACCTCGAAAGCCTGCGCTGACACGCTCAATCCCCGCCGCAAGTGCGCAAAATTACGCAGATTTAATGTGCATGGAAGCGGCAGAATTGCCATAAAGCCATGATATTGCGGCGGCTTCGCACATACCGGGTGCGTCGCTGCGCGTTTTTTTGCTTGGCGAAACCGGTAGACGTTTTGCCAACCGGAGTGTCGATGGCCGCCTGGAAACAGATCGTTTTTGCGCTTGTGATCCTGGTCGCGGCTGTCCTCGCCTGGGCGCGATTCTTCCCGGGCGCGCCGGAGGTTCTAGCACGCTGGGGCATCGACTGGACCTATGCTTCGGCGCCCGCCACAACCGGTGCGGTCGACACGACAAAACAGGCAGGCGGCCGCAACGCTGCCGGCCGCCCGGCAAATGTCGTCGCCTTGCCGGCGACCACCGCCACCATCAACGATCGCCTGCAGGCGATCGGCACCGGCCGCGCCAACGCCTCGGTGACGGTCAACCCATACAGCTCTGGGCGCCTCGTTGAATTTCTCGTCCAATCCGGCACCCGCGTCGACAAGGGGCAGATCATCGCTGTTCTCGATTCCGAGACCGAGGTGATCTCGCAGGATCGTGCCAAGCTTGCCTTGCAGGATGCCCAGGACAAGCTCGAGCGGGTGAAATCATTGAGGGCCTCCAACGCCGCGACCCCGGTCGCCGTCGCCGATGCCCAAGTGGTGCTGGCCGGCGCCAAACTGGCGCTGCAGGATGCCGAACTCGCCTTGCAGCGTCGTTCGATCGTCGCCCCTATCGCCGGCACGGTCGGCATCCTGCCGATATCGGCCGGCAATTACGTCACCAGCCAGTCGGCGATCGCCACGCTTGACGACCGCTCCTCCATCCTGGTCGATTTCCTGGTGCCCGAGCGCTTCGCCGCCGCCGTCAAGGTCGGCGCGCAACTGTCGGCGACGCCGATCGCCAATCCGAGCAAGGCCTATACCGGCACTGTGTCGGCCATCGACAACCACATCGACGAAAAGAGCCGCACCCTGCTGGTCAAGGCTGCAATCGCCAATCCGGCGGATTCGCTGCGCGCCGGCATGTCGTTCGGCATCACCATGCGCTTCCCCGGCGACACCTATCCGGCCGTCAGCCCGCTGGCAATCCTGTGGGGTTCCGACGGCGCCTATGTCTGGCAGGTCGAGGACGGCAAGGCCAGGCGCGTTCCCGTGCGCATCATCCAGCGCAACACTGAGACGGTGCTGATCGACGCTGAGATCGAGGATGGCGACATGGTCGTCACCGAAGGCACCCAGAGCGTCAGCGAAGGCGGCGCGGTCCGCATCGCCGGCCAGGATCAGCGCGCCGCGGAAGCTGCCGAAGGCTCATGACTGCACCCGTCAGCACCGCCAGCGAAACCGGCTTCACCGCACTCTTCATCCGCAGGCCGGTTATGGCCTTCGTGCTGAACACGCTGATCGCAGTGGCCGGCCTTGCCGCTTTCTATGGCGTCGAAATCCGCGAACTGCCCGATGTCGACCGCGCCGTGGTCACCGTGTCGACGGCCTTCGAGGGTGCCGCCGCCGAAACCGTCGACCGTGAACTGACCGACACCATCGAGGGCGCGGTCGCCCGCGTCTCCGGCGTCAAGTCGATCTCGTCGACCTCTTCCTTCGGCCAGAGCCGCGTCACCATCGAGTTCAACGACGGCGTCGATTTGAACGTCGCCGCCTCCGACGTGCGCGACGCGGTCGGCCGTGTCGCCAACATGATACCGGAGACCGCCGACCCGCCGCGCATCGTCAAGGCCGATGCCAATTCCGATGCCGTGATGCGACTGGCCGTCACCTCCGACACCATGTCGGTGCAGGACATGACGGTGATCGTCCAGGACCAGATCGAGGACGAACTGGCTGCCGTGCCTGGCGTCGCCGACGTTCAGGTCTATGGCGACCGCGACAAGATCTTCCGCATCGATGTCGACCAGAACAAGCTCGCCAGCCTCGGCTTCACTGTCGCCGATCTGAGGGCAGCGCTTGCCTCGGTCGCTTTCGATTCACCAGCCGGTTCGATCACCACCACCAACCAGGATCTCATCGTCCGCACCACGGCCGATGTGACGACGCCGGAAGAATTCGAAAACATCATCATCGGCGGCACGACGCGCATCCGCGACGTCGCCACCGTCACGCTCGGTCCCGACATCGGCCAGACCTCGTTGCGCTCCGACGGCAAGACCGGCATTGGCCTTGGCATCATCCGTCAGGCGGAATCGAACACGCTGGATATTTCCACCGGAGTGAAAGCAGCCGTCGCCAAGCTGCAGGAAAACCTGCCCAAGGGCATGTCGATCAAGATCACCAGCGACGACGCAGTCTTCGTCAACGGCGCCGTGCACGAGGTCGAGATCGCGCTCGGCCTGTCGATCTCCATGGTGCTGATCGTCATCTACATCTTCCTGCTCGACTGGCGCGCGACGCTGATCCCTGGTCTGTCAATGCCGGTCGCCATGATCGGCACCATCGCCGCCATCTATCTCGCAGGCTTCTCCATCAACATTCTGACGCTTCTGGCGCTGGTGCTGGCGACCGGCCTTGTCGTCGACGACGCCATCGTCGTTTTGGAAAACATCGTGCGACGGCGCAACGAAGGCATGGGGCCTCGTGCCGCCGCCGTGCTCGGCGCCCAGGAAGTGTTCTTCGCAGTCATCGCCACGACGCTGACGCTCGTTGCCGTTTTCGTGCCGATCTCCTTCCTGCCGGGACAGACCGGCGGCCTGTTTCGCGAATTCGGCTTCGTCCTCGCCATGTCGGTGCTGCTCTCCTGCGTGGTGGCGCTGACGCTGTGCCCGATGCTGGCCTCGCGCATGTTGACCGGCGCATCGCTCCACCATGAAGGCGGTCACGGCATTGGCGCGCGCGTCGGTGGCGCGCTGAACGCGGCCTACAAGCGCGCCTTGCATGCCTGCCTCGGCGCGCCGTGGATCGTGCTGCTGGTTGCGGTGCTGTTTGCGGGCGTCGCCTTCAGCCTGTTCGGCACCATCCGCCAGGAACTGACGCCGAGCGAGGACCGCGCCGTCGTGCTGTTGCGCATCAACGCGCCGCAAGGCGTCAGCCTCGATTACACCACGCAGCAGATGCAGAAGATCGAGCGGCTGATCCAGCCGCTGCGCGATTCCGGCGAGATCGTCTCGACCTTCGAAAACGCCGGCCAGAACGGCGCCTACAATTCCGGCTTCATGGTGATGACGCTGGCGCCGTGGGACGAGCGCACGCGCAGCCAGCAGGAGATCATGGCGCAGATAAGCCAGCTGACCCGGCAGGTGCCATCCGTGCGCATCTTCCCGGTGCAGGCCAATAGCCTCGGCATTCGCGGCGCCGGCAACGGCCTGCAATTCGCGCTGGTCGGCAACGACCGCAAGGCGCTCGGCGACGCGGCGGTGAAGATCATCGCCCGGATGCAGGCCGATCCGCGCTTCCAGACGCCGCGGCTTTCCATCGACCCGACGCAGCCGCAGCTGGCGGTGGCCATCGACCGCGAGCGCGCCTCCGATCTCGGCATCGACATATCGGGTCTCGCCAACACCTTGCAGGCGATGCTCGACGGCAACGATGTCGTCGATGTCTACATCGCCGACCGCAGCTATGGCGTGAAGCTGGTCTCGACCACCAACCCGATCAATGATCCGACCGATCTGGAAAACATCTTCCTGAAGACCGCCGACGGCCGCTTCGTGCCAATGTCGACCATCGCCACGCTGACCGAGCGCGCCGTGCCGCCGTCGCTGACCCGCGAACAGCAGCAGCCTTCGGTGGCGATCACCTCGAACCTGAACGGCAATTTCGCACTGGGTGACGCGCTCGGCGTTGCCGAGCAGATCGCCGCCCCGCTGCTGCCGCCGGGCAGCCGCGTCCTGCCGCTGGCCGAAGCCGCGACGCTCGGCGAGACCAACAGCGCCATGATCACCATTTTCGGCTTCGCGCTGGTCATCATCCTCCTGGTGCTCGCCGCCCAGTTCGAAAGCTTCGTCAGCGCCGTCATCATCATGGCGACGGTCCCCCTCGGCCTTGCCTGCGCAATCTTTGCGCTGCTTTTGTCAGGCACCAGCCTCAATGCCTACAGCCAGATTGGCCTCGTGCTTCTGGTCGGCGTCATGGCCAAGAACGGCATCCTCATCGTCGAATTCGCCAACCAGCTGCGCGACCGCGGCCTCGGCGTGCGCGAGGCGATCGAGCAGGCCTCGATCATCCGCCTGCGGCCGGTGATGATGACGATGATCTGCACCATCCTCGGCGGGGTCCCGCTGGTGCTGGCCGCCGGCGCCGGTGCCGAAGCGCGCATCGCGCTCGGCTGGGTCATCGTCGGCGGGCTGGGTCTCGCCACAGTCTCGACGCTGTTCCTGACCCCGGTCGCCTACCTCCTGCTCGGCCGCTTCGTCACGCCGAAGGCGCATGAGGAAGCGAGGCTGAAGCGGGAGCTTGAGGAAGCGGCGTACGCCAATGTCGAGCCGGCGGAGTAGCTCCGCTTACCCTCCCCCTTGTGGGGAGGGTCGGACCGCAGGTCCCGGGTGGGGGTGCAGCGCCAACTAACGTCGGTCCAGCGCTCCCGCGAATAACAGAGGTAGGAGCCAAGACCCCCACCCCGACGAAAGACCAAAATTGCTCTTTCGTGCGGGCCGACCCCCACCGGCCGGGGGGGGGGGAGAGGAGGGTGGGATAGCAAG